>JAKPTH010000490.1 GCA_029571125.1 bacterium | reverse complement strand
TTCAAATACGCAAAATCCGAAGGCGGAGTCTTCGATTTCAACCTTTCGGTCGAACCCGGCGCTATAACGGCAATCGTAGGGCCTTCAGGGTCCGGCAAAACGACTTTAATGAATTTATTGATGAGATTTTACAAACTAGATTCAGGCTCCATCGAAATCGACGGAGTGAATATAGAAAAAGTCAAACTGAAATCGCTTCGCTCGCAAATAGGCATAGTTCCGCAGGATTCGGTTTTATTTTCCGGCACGATATACGACAATATCTTATACGGCAACCACTCTGCGACGAAGGAACAGGTAATGTCCGCAGCCCGGATGGCCAATGCATACGATTTCATTGAAAAATTTCCGCTCGGCTTTGAAACCAGGGTCGGCGAACACGGCGTAAAGCTTTCCGGCGGCCAGCGTCAAAGAATATCCATCGCCAGGGCTATATTGAGGGACCCCAAAATACTTATTCTCGACGAAGCCACTTCAGCGCTTGACGCCGAATCCGAAACGCTGGTAAAAGACGCGCTCGACAGGCTTATGCAGGGCAGAACCACGTTCATTATAGCTCACAGGCTGTCCACTATAAAAAACGCCCATAAAATTATAGTTTTAGAAAAAGGCAGACTTGCTCAGCTGGGCACGCACGAGCAGCTCATAGAAATAAACGGAGTTTACCAGAAACTTTACCAGACGTATTTCGAAAAGGAACCGGTCGCGAACGCGACGGCCGCATAAAAATCCGGCCTGAATAAATGCTATAACCGCCGGCCGGCCTGTTTAAAGAAGGCAAACGCGCGTTAATTATAAAAACTGACAAGGTAGAAAAATATGATAAATTTAATAAAAAGAGCAATAGTACCGCCGATCGGAAGATATATAATCAACGCCATATCTTCTTCGCTAAAAATGCGTATCGTCGGTTACGAAAATTATCAATACTTGAAAGAAATGGGCAAAAAGTGCGTGATAGTTTTCTGGCACGGCCAGCAGTTCTATCCGATTTATCATTTCAGAAACAATAAAATAGCGATTATGGTCAGTCTTTCAAATGACGGCGAGATACAGAATAAAATACTTTCCTCTTTCGGCTACGAGGTCGTCCGCGGTTCATCCAGCCGCGGAGCCGTTTCCGGCCTTATCGGATTGATACGCAAAATGCGCGAAGGCAGCGACGTAGCCCTGGCCCTCGACGGCCCGCGGGGGCCGTATCAAACCGCCAAAGAAGGCGTCAACTATATAGCCATAAAAGAAGATTGCTGCGTATTGCCCATAGCTTGCGCGTTCAAATCGTTCAAACAATTCGGGGCCTGGGATAAATACATCCTGCCTTACCCTTATTCCAGCGGAATAATGCTCGTGGGAAGGCCCATAATGCCTAACAAACTCAATATCGCCGCCATGACGCACAAACACCTCGAAAAAATACTTATTTCAATGACCGCCGAAGCCGAAACCATGCTTAATTCGACGGGCCACGAAATAAAAGCGTCGCCGGCCGCCGAAAAACAGGCGGAAAATATAACCGGTTCGCCCTCCGCCTCCGAAGAAGAATATTACCGGCCGGAAGAAAAAA
>JAKPTH010000488.1 GCA_029571125.1 bacterium | reverse complement strand
GGGCTACCGCATAGCGAACCTGGTTAACGCGTCCAGCGGCATTTACGGCTACGGCACGGAAAACTCCGTTTTTAATTTCAGCGATTCGGCTTACGCTCCCGTTTCGGTTGAAAATATAAGCCTCGCACCCGGCGGAAACGTATATATTTATCCTTCCGATTCGGCCCTTGGTTCCTTTGCGCCTAACGGCCAGGGCGCTAATATCAGGTTCATAAGAATTAATAAATAACCGGCGGCCGGAGGCGGTCGTGTTGAAAAAAAGAGATAACCTTATAATAACGCTTATAGGCAAGGTGAACGCCGGAAAAACATCCCTTTTTTTCAGGCTTTTAAATATAGATCACTGCCGGGCAAAAATTTCTCCCGTAGCGGGCTGGACTAAAGAAATAGAGCTCCGGCCCGTTTACAGGGATACTTTTTTAGCCGACACTCCCGGGCTCGACGATATCGAAACCGCCGTATCAAAAAAAACGCTTGATTTTAAGGGCGATACCGATATTTTCGCCCACGTCATAAACGCGGCCGAAGGCGTTACCGAAACCGTGAAAAACTGTTCCGTAGAGCTTTTTAAAACAGGCCGGCCGGTCGTCACCATAATCAATAAGATAGACGCCTATAACGAAAGCGGCCAGTTCGAGCTTCTTAAGACCGATGTTTACGATAAGCTGCCGCATATACGCGGCGGCGGGCGGGTGTATTTTACATGCGCCAGCACCGGCGAAGGGCTTTCGGAGCTGCGCGGCGGCATTCTCGCCATGCTCGACGACGGCGAAAAAATGCTTAAGCTGGCCAGATTTATGCGCCTTAACAGGCCGGAGATCGAAAAAGCGCTTTACGCCGAGTCGCTTTCTTACGTTAAATACGCCGCCGCGCGGGCGCTTGTCATAAGCGCTTCGCCGGTGCCGTTCACCGAAACCGTGCCTCTGATGATGAACCAGTATTACATGATAATTAAAATCGCCGGCATATACGGCGAAGAAGTCACGTATAAAAATATAAAGGCGGTGCTCGGTTCTATGGGCGCGGCCGTGGTAGGCTCTTCACTGGCTTCCACTTTTTTTTACGGAGTTAAGTCGGCCGTTGCCGCGAGCGTTACGTATGCATTGGGACTGGCCATGACCGCCTGGATAGCTTCGGGCAAAACCATTCCGCTTGAAAAGCTTAAGGCACTTTTTGAAAAATTTAAAGGCGAATATAAAAAAGAAAATGTTGACATAGACACTAAAAACGATATAAAATATATTGAATACTCGAACGAAGCCGCTATTTATTCCGATAAGGCCGGCGGCGAAGGCGCCGGGGGCGCTTAAAATCGGCTGCTGGAGATGACTATGGATTTAGAAAAAGAACTCGATTCGATGATAAAACACTTTAAGGACCAGTATTGCGCGCTCGGCAAGGCTAAATCCGAAAAACCGCCTGAGGGCAATTTTTTTAGTTCGGGCGGCCGCGCCTATACCGAAAAAACCGTCGATTGCGAATGGCAGGAAATGAAAATCGATGGAGAGTTCGAAGACGCCTGGAAGCGCGCCGAGCGTACAGTAGAAGACGATCTCGACAGGGCCACGCTTAATATACCGGTCGTAGGCACGGTCAATTGCGGCAAATCCTCTTTCATAAAGGCCGTTACCGGCCGCGAGGACATAATAGAATCGCCCAGGGCCGGCGAAACCGTTAAAGTGAACCGCTACGAATTTCCGGGCTGTAAAAATGTTTTTATATACGATACGCCGGGCCTGGAAGATGTCAATTCGTCGATTTCGGATAAGGCCACCAATTTTATAGAGCAAAACTCCGATCTGGCGCTTTACTTCGTTAACAGTTCGTCCGGCGTGACCGCTAACGTCAAAAAGGCCTTCCTGGAAATAAAAAAGCTCAAAAAACCTGTGATTACGATATTATCTAAAATAGACACGCTGGGCGACGAAAGCGATTATAAAATAGCCGTAGAGGACTGTAACGAAAAATTAGGGCTTGTCAGGCCCGAGCATAAAGCCATAGGCGTTTCAACTAAAAAAAACAGCCCGCCTGTCGGGCTCGACGAAGCGATAGCCCGCATTACGTCGGTTTTAAACAGCGAGGCTAAAATAATATTATGGGGCCGGCTTTGCCGCCGCAAAGAAGAGCAGGCCAACGGCATAATAAACTGGTCGGCGGGAGAGGCTTTCGGCGTGGGAGCGCTTCCTATACCAGGTTCCGACGCGATAGCCATTTCGGGCATACAGTTTAAAATGATATACCAGCTGGCTAAGTTATACGAGAAAGAGCTCAATAAAGAATTCATCCAGAATATTTTTCTTCAGCTGGGGATCAATTCGATAGGCAAAAAGATATTCGTGGCCGTTTCGAAGGGCGTTTCGTGGATATTCGGCCCACCGGGCCCTGCCGTGGTTTCGGCCGTGGCGGCCGTTACGGCGGGTTCCATCACTTACGGGCTGGGCCACACTTTCAAAAAAATATTGATGGCGCGCGTTCCGCCGTCGGTGGAGGAACTCGTTAAATCCTTCCAGCAGAAGTCGAACGAATATTATAAAACTTATAATAAAATCAGGCAGATTTGAACCGGAATTTAAACAAATCCGGTCTTTGACTTAAACTATAAACGACCGGCCGGGGGCCGGCAGTTAAACCGAAGGAGAATATTATTTATGGCCGATATACTTTTAGGCGCCGAAGGAAGCGGAGTCGAGCAGAGAAAAGAAACCGACGTGGCGGTTTGCGTTATAAGCGGCGAGGATATTAAAGATAATTCCGTGGCGAACATAGCGACGCAGTATCGCCAGAAAAACGCATTGTTTTATGCGAATGCGCTTATCGGGCTCAGGCGCTCTGAAATAGACCTTTTTTTCACGATAAAAGAAAATTTCGAAGGCGTCTGCGCCGTTATAGACAGGGCCGAATCGGTTACAAGCGAAGACCGTCAGGTTTTACAGGACGATATTTGCGAAAAACTCGGTCTCGGCGCCGAAAACGTATATTTTATAAAAAAATCAGACCTCGTTGGCGATCTGGTTAAAATCGGGCTCAAATTCAAGCCGTCGCGCGATATCGTAGTTTCCTCTAAGATATCCGACGCCGTGAGGCGCAACGCCGAAACAGAGCTTAACCGCGGCGCGGAAGAAGACGATGAAGACGACGACGTAAAGGATATTTTATTTCCCGCAATGGCCGCCATGGGCGTTTTTATGACGGTGCTTTCCTCGCTGTACTATATTTCCGAAAGCTTTTCCGGCGCCGGTTCCTCGGGCAAGGGCAAGAGGAGCGTTTTCGGCTTTATATATTCTTCGCTGAAATACCTGGCCGTATTTATCGGAACGGTAGCGCTGGTTTTCGTCTATAAAAAATTTTCAGGCTCGAACGAAGATTGAAAAAGGGCTTTATAATTCAATAAAAAAACGCCGTGGATAATTCGTTTCACGGCGTTTTTTATTTTTAGCGGAATTTATGAATAAATTAGTATATCGTTATATTATTCTCCGGTATTTACGTTTTTCATGGCGTCGTTGACCGCGTTATTTACCGACTCGTTTATTTGCTGGTCGAGGCCTTCGAGCGACTGAACGCCGGCGTCGCCGTTAGTTTGAACGTTAAGGGATTTGGTCGCCTGCTCCGCCTGCTGTACGGCCTGCTCAGCCATTTTTTCGGCGTCGAGCGCGGCTTTGTCGCCCATTTCTCCGGCTTTTTCAGCCTGCCGCACGGCTTCTTCCCCGGCTTTTAATCCCTGCTGCAGCATCATTTCGCCTTCTTTAGTCGACTGCTCTATGAGTTTATTTGCGTTAGCGATAGCTTCCGAAGCGGTTTTCATTCCGTCGGCGGTAAGCTTGTCGGCGTTTTTCATGGCGGCGTCGATGAGTTTATTCGCGTTGGCGATGGCTTCCATGGCTGATTTTATCTGATCGCCGCTTATTTTATCGGCGCTTTTCATGGCGGATTCGATCAATGTATTGGCGTTTAATATTGCCTGATGGGCGGCTTTTATGCCTTCTGCGCCGGCCTGGTTGGCCGTTTTCATGGCGGCTTCTATTACCTTATTGGCGTTGGCCATTGCGTCCTGAGCCGTTTTCATGCCTTCCATCGTAAGTTTCGTTGAAGTTTTTATGGCTTCTCCGGCGGTCTTTTGAGCCGCGCTGACGGCTTCCATTCCGGCTTTGAGCCCCGCTTCCCCGGCTTTGGCCCCGGCCTGCACGGCCTGATTGGCCGCCTGTGTGGCCGTTTTGACGGCTTCCATTCCGGCCTTCGCGCCGGCCTCGCCGGCTTTGGTTCCCATTTCGACTGCCTGATTAGCCGTTTTCATGGCGTCGTTGACGGCCTGCTTGCCGTAATCTTCGGCCGCGGCCGATATAGTTGCAGCGTTTAAACCCATTATAATTCCGGCTGATACGATAAGCGTGGTTTTCGCCATTTTTTTGAACATTATTTTCACCTCATGTATTATTTGAAAAGTAATGAAATTATACAAAAAAAAGAGAGTTTTGTCAATTAATGGACGTTGAGAAACTCTTGATTTTTTCCGTCGCTTTTTGGATTAAAATAACCCTTCATATTTTTCAATGAAACCGGTTTGACATTTTATATATTTTTTGTTAAAATAAAATTATGAGTTTCTTGCCGCCGTTTTTTTGGCGGGCGAAGTTCGTCATAACTTAATATAGCCGTCTTTCCTTTAAATGGAACATGCTGGGTGATAATTTATCGCCGCCATGTTTAATTTAAAAAGACAGAACAACCTGAAATAAACCAGACAATGCTGGGGTGCTTTTTTGTGTCCGCCGTTGTCCGGAAGAAGTTCGGGCCATTTAAAAAGGAGAGTGTCATCATGACAAACAAATTGTCTATTTTTAAAATTTCCAGTGATTCTTTTCAAGTTGAATATAACGACCCTTCTGAAATAATTGAAATCATTTCCCGTTACTCTGACCGCAAGGTTGAAGTCATTCCAAATCAAAATTTAATTAAAATTTCAGGTGCGCCAAAAAAGTCCGACGCTCCTGAAGGTATTGTGCTTGACGGAAACATGCTCAAAGAAGATCCGAACAACTCTGGCGAGGTTTCCTCTAATGCTGGTTTTCCTCCGCTTACGGTCAACCTGCTTACGAACTTTGATAGAGTTTATTATGGCAAGCCTAATAAGATTTACGGCCTTATCGAGTTAAAAGCGCCTGAAAAAACTCAGATTCCTTCCGCCGTTCGCAAGAATCTCAATATCGTTGCAGTTATAGATGTTTCAGGTTCGATGAGCGGCGCGAAGATCGAGTGTGCTCGCGCCTCCGTTCTTAAGCTAATAGAAAACCTAACCGATGACGATACTTTCGGTATAGTTCTGTTTGATACCGGCGTCAGGACTCTCAGTCCGATGGTCAAAACGGACAAGACCAGCCGTGATGAACTCAAAAAACTTATTTCACAGATTGCCGGCGGTTCATCCACTAATATGGCTGGCGGTATGTCTGAAGGATTCGAGCTGTTCAAAAAACTTTCGACCGATCGTCCCGAAATGATTGCAGACTCGCTCAACCGCATGATAGTATTTACTGACGGCATGGCTAATGTCGGCGTTACCAAAGCTGACGGCTTCGGCCAACTTGTTTCTCAGCGCCCGAAAGGCCTTTCTATTTCGACTTTTGGTTACGGCGCCGATCATGATGAAAATCTTCTCAAACAGATTGCGGATAGCGGTCGTGGCAACTATTACTATATCCAGGACATAGATTTTTTCCTCGAATGTCTTGCTACAGAGCTCGGCGGTCTGCTTACGACATACGCGTGTGATATTGCGATTGAGATCCGCCCTTCGATTAATGTCTCTATCTCAAAGATCGTCAACGGCCTTAAAGCGGATTACACCCGTGAATCAGTTGTTATTGATGCCGAAGATATTCAGCTTGGCGAGAAAAAATATATAGCCGTGTGGTTTTCGATTCCTCAGGTCACCAAGGCCGTCTCGGTTCGTAATTTTGCTTTTGCCGAGGCGAGAATCTCTTATTTGCTCAATAACACGGGCGAGCGGAGCTCGTTTACGCAGAAATTTCGTATAGGATTCGTAAAATCCGAATCCGAAAAACCGGCTGAAAATGAATTTGTCAGGGAAAAAGTCATTATGCTGCACTTTGCGGTATGTCAGAAGCAAGCCATGATTTATGCCGATGCGGGCGACATTCACCGTGCGCAGGGAGAGATCAAAAAATTCATTGCCCGAACAGAAAAGCACACCGCAAACTATCCTGACAATAAGGTTATCCGCAAACTAATGCACCAGGCTGGCGAAGTTCTTGTTAAACTTAAAGATAAAGAGTCTTACGTGATCAGGCGCAAGGAGCTTTACATCAAGAGATCGATGTTTGAAAAGCAGCGCACTTATTCTTCAGAGGACAGCGCCGTCGAATTTTTCGAAACCGATGAAAAGCTTTCGATAAAAGACAAATGGCGCCGCGAGGAAAACGAACGCAAACGTCGTGAACATGAAGAACGCGACAGAAACCGCAGTTAAATCATTATATATGATTTTTAAAGGTGTGATTAAATGAAAAATATAATTTTAATGATAATGATGTTTGTTTTGATAGTATTTGGAACCGCCATATTATTTCAACCTAAAATTACGGTATTTCAGGAACTAGAGGCGATTATAATACTTTCTGACGCTTTGTTTTGTTTTATAGCAGTCGGTTCGACCGCTAAAGAATAGCATAACTTCAAAAACTGCCTTCAGGACCGGTTAAACGAAATTATCGGTTCTGAAGGCGGTTTGTCAGATAGTCGATTTATGAAAATTATGAACGGCATTATTGAAAGGATTGATTATATGAAAGATATTAATGATTTGATAGTAAAAGCTTCAAACTTTATATTTGACCAAGGCGAAATTAGCTCTGAAATTGAAGCGTCAAAAGATTTTTTAATAGCGTTTCCAGAACCGGATATTAAAAATATAGCAATTGACGATTACGTTCTTGGCGCAAATAATAATTCATTTTGCTGGTGGATAGAATTTGGAAAGCTTTCAGGTGGCTGCGGCGGAGGCAGTGCTAACAAACATGGTATTTATAAAGATGTGCATGGCAAATATGTTGTTGGAACAAAAAGTAAAAAGCAATTTTATGACCTAGGTGATAGTGAATTAGAAAAAATATTTAACGAAATTAAACAATCCATTATTAAAGGAATTGATTGCTTTCGAAATAAAAAATTTAAAGAATTGGATGATGTTCAAAAAAGTTCAAAAATCTGGCAGTTTGTTTTTTTAAAAATTTTATATACATACATCAATGACGAACTTATACCGATTTCGTCGTTGGATTTATTACTTGAATTGTGCAATATTTTGAAATTAAGTTATGATGGTCAGGCTAATATTTTTGAAATTAATAACAAAGTTTGCATAGAATTAAAAAAATATGAGCCTTTTAAAAATTGGGATAAAGCTATGCTTGGACAGTTTTTATGGAAAACGGTGATTCTATCTTCAAAAAATCATTGGTTACTGGGATGTTATTTAAATAATCAGAATAAATCTGACGAACTGATAAATAATGGATTTATTGCTATTGACTTTAATATTCCTGATTTGACAGGTAAAATTAAAAATATGAATACTTTAAAAGCGGAACTAAGCAAATTAAGTACTAACAATCGCGTTCTTAGTACATTTGGTTCATTCTTTAATATAAAAAAAGGCGATATGGTCGCCTTAAAATCTAGCTATACAAAAGGCAGTGATCATAGTCAACCAGTCACAAAAATTTATGCGTATGGCGAAGCTCTTCATGACTCCTTTGATGGTTATAAATTTGATCAAACATTTAAACATACTTTTCCGGTAAGATGGCTCTATAAAAAAGAAAAAGAAATTATGAATGTCGGCTACAGGCAAACAATACATAAAATAACAGACCAAGTTTTAATAAATAAAATTTTTAGTCCTGGTATAGAACTAGAAGTAAATGAATATGATTCAAATGTTATTTTCTATGGCCCGCCTGGTACTGGTAAAACATATAAAAGCAAACGAGAAGCCGTTAAGATTTGTATGAATCTTTCAAGCTCCGATGATATTGCAGAAATTAAACAAAAATATTCAGAATTTGTTAATAATGGTCGAATAAAATTTATTACGTTTCATCAATCTTATGGCTACGAAGAATTTGTTGAAGGACTCAGGTCTAACTGTAAAGGAGGTTTCGAACCGCAAGATGGAGTGTTAAAAAGAATTGCTTATGAAGCGATGTTTTCAGCGATTGCCAACCCGTCAAAACTTGCAAATCCATCCTATGAAGATAAAAAAAAAGAAGTTATCACTAATTTAAGTAAAAATGATCCGGGTTTGTTCGATTATGGTAAACAGGATATAAATTATGTTTTAATTATAGATGAAATAAATCGCGGAAATATTTCTAAAATATTAGGTGAATCGATTACTATTATCGAATCTGATAAGCGTTTTGGCCAGGATGAGGAGGTGTCATGTTTTCTATCTTATTCTGGTGAAAAGTTTTTCTTGCCGCCTAATTTATTTATAATAGGCACCATGAATACGGCTGATCGTTCTATTGCTCTTTTAGATAGCGCTTTAAGGCGAAGATTTTCTTTTAATCCGTTTTATCCTGAATATGAGCATTTCGACCAGAGCAACAGTAATTTAAGTATAGATCTTTCAGAACTGCTTGAAACAATTAACCAAAGAATTGAATATCTTTATGATAGAGACCACACTATCGGGCATTCATTTTTTTTTAATATAAAAACTAATGAAGAACTAGTCAAAGTTTTTAAGAATAAAATCATCCCCTTGCTTGAAGAATATTTTTATAACGATTTAAAAAAGGTAGGTCTTATACTTGGTGGAATTGGCGTAAACGAAACAGATAATTTAATTGTTTATAAAAAACAATATGATAATATATTTAAAAACTATTCGGCTTATCCGGAAGGCGATAATGAGAGATTTGTTATAAAAAATGACTTTGGCATTGCTGAAATTATTAAAATTTTAGAATGACGAAAGTTGAATTTGGTGAGTTATGATAAACGCTTTTAAATTAATCACTAAAAATGAATGTGAATGGATCGATATTAAAGAAAATTCTCCAGAGTCGATTAACGAAAGAGAATTATCGCTGCTTGTGAATTATTTAAAAAAACAATATGGCGACAAAGTTATTTTAAAATTCGGTTATCGAAAAATCATGTTCATTAACTATGTAGGTTATATTCAGTTTTTTGAATTTGCTATCGAAATTTTGCCTAAAATTTCCCTTGTCAAAGGTGAGAATTCACTACCTGAAGAAGAGCGAAGAGTTTTAATCGAAATGCTTAATCGGTCAGGATATTTTAGAATTAATATATTCGAAAAATCTAATGCATTAAATTTAAGTATATCTCTTCTGGAAGTTTTTGCGTCGAAATATGCAGATTTAATATATACAGAGATCGTTAAAGGATTTTATCGTGACTATATAACGATTGAAGAAAACGCAAATATGCTTAAGGGAAGATTGAACGTCAAAAATCAGATAAAAAACATTGCCAGAAATATTTCCAAAGCATATTGTGAATTTACTGAATTTAGTGTTGATAACGATTTAAATAAAATTTTTAAAGCAGCTTTTAAAGTATTGCTGAATTTTGTGAAAAACAAACACATAAAGAATAAATTGAAAGATTGTTTAAATTTTTTCGATGAGGTAGATGATACCGAATTTAATCCAGCTGCACTGGATTATATTGTTTTCGACCGTAGGAACGAAAGGTTTAAAAATGCGTTCATACTGGCTAAAGCCATAATTCGAAAGCTATCTTATGCTAATAAGTATTATAATTGTGACGCATTTTCATTTCTTTTTGAAATGAACGATCTTTTTGAAAAATATGTAGCGTCTTTAGTCAAAAGTTTATTTGCTTCTGGTGCGATAACCGATTATAAAATTCAGGATAATACTAGATATTTACTTAAAAACATGATTAATGATTCTAGAAGTATTAAATTACGACCAGACATTTTGATATATAAAAATACTGGCAGGTGCCTTATAATCGATACCAAATGGAAATCGCCTTTAAATAGCAATAATTTGATAGCGGCTTCTACATTTGATTTATATCAAATGTATGCCTATGTTACAAAATATTCTGATGCTGTTAAAGGTATTTTGTTATATCCTTATATGGAAAATGCCGGATTGATTCCAGAATGGGAAGCAAGTCAGGAAAAAACGATAGCATTGGGAATGATTACGCTTGATAAATATGAAAATTCGATTCTTGATTTAAAAACATTACTTAATTAAAGGCGGCGTGCTTTTATAATGATGGATTAAAGCCTCTTTTATCTTAAAATTACTAACAATTCAAACGTTGTTGCCTAAAAATAAAAATTGCTAATTCGATCACTGATAAATCAAGTCATTTAGTCGGGACTATTAATAATTCTTGACAATGCAAAACCGCTGATGTATAATGGCTCTTGATTAATCGATTATGAGCCTGCGTGCGAAATTCTTTTTTACTTCACATATTTTTCAAGCTCGCTAATAATTTCATTTTTTTATTTTTGATATAAACGCGTCATTAACCCGTTACGCAGGCGATCGCCAAGCGTAACGGCTGATTTACGGCAATAAAAAATTTACGGCGGCTTATGAAAGCGAAAATAAATAAATTAAATAAAAAAACGGTTCGAACGCTTCTGCTGGTTCTTGGCGGATTGGCCGCGCTCGGCCCTTTTTCTATCGATATGTATCTGCCGGGTTTCGCCGCGATGGCCGACGATTTAAACTGCGGCATGCAGCAGGTAGGGTATTCACTCACGGCCTATTTTATAGGGATATGCTTCGGCCAGCTTATATACGGTCCGCTGACGGACCGTTATGGCCGAAAACTTCCGGTGCTCGCGGGCCTTGCCATATATACTATTTCATCGGCGATTTGCGCGTCGGTTAATAATATCAACGCTCTCATCGTGATGCGCCTTTTTCAGGCGCTTGGCGGAGCGGCGGGAATGGTTTCGGGCCGAGCTATTGTGCGCGACCTGTTTCCCACGTCGCTCGTGGCTAAATTTTTTTCGTCGCTTATGCTGGTTATGGGCGCGGCGCCCATAATCGCTCCGATAGCGGGCGGCGCGGTAATTCCGGCTTTTGGATGGCGCAGCATTTTCATTATATTAACCGTTTTCGGATGTCTTATGTTCATCGCCGTGACGCGCTATCTTCCTGAAAGCAAAAACCCCGATCCGGCCGTATCACTTGCGCCCGGCAGGATATTCAAAAATTACTTCGAAGTTCTCAAAAATCGCGAATTCATGATCAACGGCCTGGCCAGCGGCGTGTTGGGCGCCGCCCTGCTGGCTTATATCAGCGGTTCGCCTTTCGTGTTCATGAAATTATTCGGCTTGAGCGAAAAGCAGTTCAGCTGGCTTTACGCCGTGAACGCTTTCGGGCTTATAGCCGGCAGCCAGTTGAATCATTTTCTGCTCAGGCGGTTTAACAGCCGCACCATAACTATATATGCGGCGGCGCTTCAATTAGCCGCTAATTTTATGCTGCTGGCCGCCGCTTTAAATATAGACGCATGCCGTCTGCTGTTTTATATACTGATATTCGTTATACTTTCGCTCTGCGGCATATTGAATCCGAATACGGTCGCGCTCGCGCTGAAGCCTGTTGGAAAAGCCGCCGGCAGCGGCTCTTCGATACTCGGCTTCATTCAAATGACCTCCGGGACCTTCGCCACTTTCGCTGTCAGCGTTTTGCATAACGGCACGGTGTTTCCAATGACGTTTACTCTGGCGGCTCTGTCTTTTGCCGGAGTTTTATTATTGATAACGGAAAGAATTTACACGGCCGGGCGAGTTTAAGGGGGCTAATATTACTTTATAAGCGTTCGAGAGCGCGCCGTTAATTACGATGCGCCCCTCGGTACGGTAATCTATAGGCTGAGGCAGCGATTTTATATAATCGATGACCGCGTCGCTTATTTTTATCATTGTGCCCGGGTCCTGTTTTTTAGACGCAAATGTCGAGTGGCCGTCGCCGCCCGATGCCATATATTCGCTCATGGCTACTTTATATATGCGCGCGCCGTCTATCGGAACGCCGTCGAGCGAGGCGGAAATGAATGCATGGTTTTCATATTTTACTTTCATACCTTTGGAAAATTGAAGGAACCCGCCCCAGTCGCCGTCGTAGCGCGCCGCGGTCATTTTGAGGTCTTCGATAAGTTCGGCGCCGCTTAATTCTATCGTAACTACGGGATTGTCGTAAGGCGCCGCGGTGTATATGTTTTCATAGGTAATGTCGGGGCCCGTTATCGATTCCCTGAAGTTGCCGCCGTTTATTAAGGCTATATCCGCTTTTGTGAGGCTTTTAATGGAGTCGGCGAAAAGATTACCCATATTTGTTTCAATTTTGCGGTTGTCGATCCTATCGCCATTTAAAATATTGGCAGTAGAAGCGAATTTTACCTTAACGCTCGCGCCGATCTGTTCTTCATAAACTTTTACAATGGATTCGATAACCGGATCGGAAGTTATATTTTCGCCGATATAAGTCAGTCCGCCGCTTTCATAAATATAGCGCGGCGCGCCAGGTAAAAGAGCGTTTTTAGGGCATACTTTAAGATTCAAATTGCCGAGGTATTTTAAATAAGCTCCGCTCTGGGCTACCATGCAAACTCCGCTTTTGTTTTTAACGGCGACGGGCACGGGAACTTCGGTATGAGAATGCCCGCCTATTATTATATCGACTTCTTCAATTTCAGAGGCTAATTTAAGGTCTTCATTATATCCTATATGCGTCAGGGCTATTATTAAATCGACGCCGCTTCTTAATTCGACCGCGTATTGCTTTAAAATTACAGCCGGTTCGCTGACTGTAATGTCGCTTAATAACTTCGGGGTATCCGAAGTGATCTGAGGCGTGTCGATGCCTATTACGGCTATTTTAAGACCGTTTTTATAGAAAATTGTATAAGGCTTGATTAAAGCGGCTGCGGATGGGTTGGTTTTGAAATCTATATTGGCTGCAAGCGCCGGAAATAAAGCTTTTGAATAATTGTCGTAGAGCGCGTTCACGCCGCCGTCAAATTCGTGATTGCCGAGACAGAGCGCGTCTAAACCGATGGCGTTGAAAGTTTCGATATCGGCGGCGCCTTGGAAGAAATTATAAAAAAGCGTGCCCTGCACAAGATCGCCAGCGGCAAGAACTAAAGATTCTTTTCGATTAGCTTTATTTAAAAGCGTTTTTAAAAGTGACGCACCGCCGTAGTATTTTTTAGTCGCGCTGTCTTTAGTTTGAGACAAATGAGAATGGACGTCGTTGATATGATATATTGAAAGGTTTCTATAAGGCCCCGAAACGCTCTGCGCGCCGTCGTCGAAAACGCAGGATACCGAGAATAAAATTGCGGCAAGTATAAAGAAAACTGAATATATTTTGCTGCGTTTTTTGCTTGAATTACTTTTTATATCCGGGCTGTTTTTCAAAATATCAACTCCTGAATATATTCTAAACCAATTATATACTTGATTATGTTCTTTATTTTATCACAGGCTTTTAAGTTTTTCAACACCTATAAGGGTTAAAATTAAAAACCTATGTTTACAAATAAAAAAGGGCGGAATTAACCGCCCTTTTTTATTTGATATTTACGTTATTTGACCGTCCGCTTATTTTTTTTCGGTTTCTTCCGCAGCGGCGGGTTTTAAACTCTGAACGATGGCGGTGAGTTCGGCTTCGTGTTTCTTTTCAGCTTCGGGGGTGCCTATGTAATATAAGAGGACCATTTTTTTGCCGGGGGTGGCTAAAAGCATTACCGATACGTTTATTTTTCCTTCTTTAGCGGTGCAGTCTTCGATATAAGCTTTCATGCCGTTGATTTCAACTTCTGCGGTTTTTTCGGTTTTAAGTTCGCCGAGTTCTTTGGTGAGGGCTTTTTCGGCTTCAGTCAGCGCGGCTTCTACATCGTCGGCTTTAAGAGTTTCGAATATTAAATTAATGTCTTCGCCGGCCGAAGCTTCTAAAACATTACCTTCCGAGGATACTTTCCAGTCGTCGGGTATGTTTACGGAAAGTCCGCTTTCCTTGTCGTTGTACTCTTTAGCGAATGCCGATCCGAAAGTTAATACTACCGCGATTACAGCCAGCAACATGATTTTCGAGAAATTTTTCATTGAACTTTACCCTCCATAAAATTTAAATTTTGGCAGAAAAACGAACTTTTTATTAATGATTTTTTATTTTTATGAACTTATATCATAATTTTATAATATTGTCAAATTATTCGCGGTAATTTATTTTTTTGTTAATTTTTGCTGAAAATAAAGTTAAAATTATTAAAAAGCTATCTTTTTGAGTTTTCACAAAAAGATAGCTTTTGCATTTGAAAGATTTATACTTTTAAAATCCCTGACTTATGACGATGTTTGTTAAAGCGTTGGCGGCCGATATATTAAATGTTATTTTACCAAGTGCGGCTGTTCCGCCCGCGTCATCCTGAAGAGTTAAAGTACCTGTACCTGTTAGGTTTGCGTTAGACGCGGTATTGATCGAAAGTGTTACTGCGCCAGCATTTACTTTACCGTTATATATACCGTTTGCGTTTGTCATCGTCGCGGCTACGTCTATATTTGATACTCCTCCTCCGCTTTTTAAGGGACCAGTTACCATAGCAATGGCGCCTGTAACGTTAAACGTTAAATCTGCGGGATTAAGCGTTATCGTGCCTGCGGCTGGGTTGCCTCCGATGGTAATCATTCCGGTGAGGTCTTTTGAAACGGAATTCCATGCGCCTGTGAATGCCGCAGGTATGCTTATAGCTCCTGTAAAATTACCGTTCGCTGTAACCGTTATTATGCTGGCCGCTCCGGTCGAAGCGGTTCCGGTAATAACGCCGTCGATATTGACGATTCCAGGAACTGTCCCGCTGGCGTTATTTACCGTTAAATTTCCGGTGGAAGCGGCAATGGTTAAAGTGTCGCCAGCCGTGGCATTATTGCCGACCGCGGCTACGGTAAACGCGCCCGAGCTTACCTGTAAGTTTGCATTTGTCGGAGCGGCGCCATTGGTTGGATCTCCGTCGTCTTTAGTGATAACGCCATATTTTGTGGCATCGGATATAACTACTTTTCCGGTCAATGTAGTCTTTTTGAGCGTAATCGCAGGCGTGCTTACATGAGTTTTTGACAGCGTAAGCGTTTTTGAGTCAGCGACGTCTTCAATGACGATAGCGATATCGCCTGCGCCGTCGATATCAGCGTTTCCGTTTGCGGTGATCGCCGAGGGCGCCGCGCCCAGAGTAAGTTTTCCGGTTAAGTTGGCGCTTATTGTAAGGGTTCCCGTCGTGCTCAGATCAGATGCATTCGAAAGGGCCGCTACTGTAATGTTTTTAGCGCCCGCCAAAACCTTGGCGGCAGATGTAGCATCTATATTAAGCGTATCGCCCGTCAAAACTCCGCTCAGGTTAACGAAACCGCCCTTGACATTTATGGTAGCCGCGCCGGCGGCGCTTGTCAGCGTTAAAGAATTAGCTCCTGCGGCGTCCGGGCCTGTCGCTGCTATCGCTTTTGCATAGGAGCCCAGATCGATGCTGCGGTTCGCGGCTATGCCGGTCTGGGTTATATTGGTTATAGTAATCGTATCCGTGAGGGCGGTAGATATTGCTCCGGCCGTTCCTAAAGTCAGGTTGGCGTAAGTGCCGCTGCCGTTCAATGTCGTAATCGTTCCGTTATTGGTAAGCGTCGTAATTGTGCCGTTGTTCGTCAGCGTTGAAACCGTGCTGCCGGCGCCGGCCGTAAATGCCGTGAGAATCGTTGCGGCGTTGACGGTTATGCTTAAAAATGTTTTAGCCTCGGCGATGGTGGCGACTGCGCCGTTTATGGTTCCCGCTTTATTTATAGTTACGGCGCCCGCTGTTCCGTCGCCTGAATTGGTCAACGTCAGCGTTCCGGCCGTGACATCTATTATAGGGGTGCTCAAATTATTTATATCTAAAGTGGAAGAGCCGTTTGCGGTGAGCGCCGTTACTGCGTTGGCGAGTTTTACGCTGCCCGTGCCCGTCGTCGCTGAAATTATAAGTGCGGCAGCGGCTCCGGTATTTGAAAGCGTTAAAGTTTTACCTGTCGCCACGTTCGATACCGTAAGCGTATTTGAGTTAGCGTCGGCGGCCGCGTTTCCGTTTGCGGTGATCGCCGAGGGCGCCGCGCCCAGAATAAAGGAATTGGCCAGATCCGCGCTTATGGTTAAAGCGCCGGTAGTCGTTATCGTGTTTGACGCCGCCGCGAGCGAAGAAATCGTCAGGTCTTTATTTCCGGCGGCTAACGTGGCTGAAGCCGTTGCCGCTACGGTGATTGTGCTGTTCGATCTCGCCGATACGTCGGCGTGCCCGCCGGTTATAGTGGTGGCTCCCGTTCCGGTTCCGGTTAAGGTGACTTTATTTCCGGCGGCCGTAGAGCCGGCTATAGTGGTAAGGCCCGTTACGTTATTGGCGCCGAGCGCTACCGTTATCGGCGCTTTGTTGGCGCTCGTTATGCCGAGCGTTCCGGTTATGGCGCCAAGATTTACCGTTCCGCCGCCGCCCGTTTCGTCTGTAACGGTTACGCTGCCAGCCGCGCTTCCGGCCGTTATGGCTCCCGCGCCGTTAGTTATGGCGAGATTTCCCGTTGTTGCGAGATTGCCTATAGCGACGCCAGCCGCGCCGCCGATTATCGTTACCGTTCCGGCTGTAGCTCCTATCGTGTTTCCGATTGTTATATTATTAGTGCCGGCCCCCGCCGTGACGGTTAAAGCTCCCGTTGCGAGAGTGATGTCGCCGACCGTTCTCGCGGTGGCGTTTCCGGCCGTGGTATTTGTAATGCTTATAGCCGGCGAACCGGTTACGGAAATAGTGCCCGCATTTCCGGCGGATAAGTTAAGCGCGAGCGCGCCGTTGCCGGTTTTAGTGATATTTCCGGCCCTGGTTAAAGTCACCGTTCCGGCTGCGTTTGAAACTGTCAGGTTAAGCGCTCCGGCGTCTACGGTTCCTGCCGATACGATTTCTACGCCGGCCACTGATAGCGTTACGTTGTTTGTTCCCGCGGTAATTATCGAAGGCGCGGTAGTTGCGGTTAGCGTGCCGTCGAGTTCGGCGTCGTTTACATTAACTTTTCCGCCCGTGATAGTTATATTCGCGCTGCTCGCCGCGTCCGCCGTGACGGCAAGCTCCTGGCCGGCGCTGGATAAGGCTGTTATAGCTCCGGTCTGGGCCGTAGTGAAATTAAACGTCTTAGGCGCGGCGGCGGCGGTTGCGTCGAGAGTATATGTAGCGGCTCCTCCCGCGGCTGATATGGTGTTGGCGTCGGTTACGCTTATCGTGGTTGTTGCGCTCGGGACTACTTTTATTCCGTTAATGGTTACATTGCTTGCGGCGGCGTCTATAGATACGCTTCCGCCGGCGGTTGCGGTTATTGAAATTGCGTTTGCCGCCGCGAGCGCTCCTACCGTTAAAGTTTTTGCGCCCGAAGCTATCGTAGCCGCCGCAGCCGTATTCATAGTGAGCGTGCCGGTTAAATTGGCGTTGCTTACATCTACGGTTCCGCCCGTTATATTTACATTAGTCGCCTGTGAAGCGGCCGAGCCGGTTAAAGTTAAAGCGGCGTTACTGAAGCCTTTGACGTTTATTCCCGCCGCGCACTGGGAGGCGGTCAACGCTATCGAAGGCGTTCCGGTGGCTAAAGACGCGTCAATGGCGCTTACCTTGCCGGCCGAATCTATGGTGAATGTATTGCCTGCCGGTAATTGTCCCATTATGCTTATTACGGTGGCGTTGCCGGTCACGTCGTATGCCGCGTCGAAACCTGCGGTTTTTATAGTAAGCGTATTGCCGCTTATAGTGGCGTCGTTTATATTGGCGAGCGCAGCCGTTTTTTTATAAGTTCCCGCCGGTATTACTGTGTTGGTGACGGTAAAGCTTGCGCCTGCGGTGGGCGCGGCGGTTACGGGGTTTCCGGCAGCGTCGGTTCCCGTTGAAAAAGTTACGTTTGCGGCGCCGCTGCCGTTTCCTACGGTGTGGATGTAAGCGTAGCTGGTGGATGAGGTTTTACTCATATTAACGGCCGAAAGAGTATTCTGGCCTGATATCGCGATCTGCATGAGCGGTGAATCCGCAATCGGCTCGCTGAAAGCGGCTATTATGGAAAGCGAAGTTCCGGGCGCCGGCGAAGCGGAAGGCACATATGAAAGGCTGCCTGTCGGCGCGGTGTAATCGACCGTGATCGTTGGATTTGCAACCGAGCTTGTGGTTTCGTTTCCTGCCGCGTCTATTAATTTGACCGTTACCGTTTTTCCGTTAAGAGAAGCCGGAACGGCTGTCTGCAAGCCGTTGGTCGTAGTCTGGCCCAGGGTGAAAGCGACGGCTGCTTCATCGGCAGCGATAGCGGTGTCTTCCGCTTTTAAAACGCCGTCTATGAGTAACTGCGCTTTGCCGCCTACCGCCTGGTTTGCCGTAATCGCCGCCGCCGCGGTCATATTGGTGTTAGTTGAATTTAACGTGTTGGCCAAGACAGTTCCGCCTGAAGGGGTAATGGTTACTCCCGTCGGCGCGGCGGGCGCGGTGTAATCGACCGTAATCGTTGGATTTGCAACCGAGCTTGTGGTTTCGTTTCCTGCCGCGTCTATTAATTTGACGGTTACCGTTTTTCCGGTTAGCGCTACCGGTATGGTAGCCTGTAATTCTGCCGTCGATGTTTTACCCAGATCGAAAGCTACCGTGGTGTCGCCGGCCGCGATCGTCGTGTCGTGAGCTTTTACGACGCCGTCTATTAAAAGCTGAGCGCTTCCGCCCGTCGCTTCCGCCGCCGTAATAGTAGCCTGCGCGGTCATATTGGTGTTTGTAAGATTTATTGTGTTAGTTTTTACGTTTCCGCCTACCGGCGTTATGGATACGGCCGTCGGCGCGGTCGGCGCCGTGTTGTCCACGGCGAACGTCGGATTGACCGGCGCGGCCGTTATGGCGTTTCCGGCGAGATCTTTCGCGTTTGAAAGAGCTACGGTCGCGTTGCCGTTTCCCGTTCCGACCGTATGAGAATAGGTATAATGCGTAGCGTCGGTGCGCGTCATGTCGGTTGCCGCAAGAGTGTTGGCGTCCGATATGGCTATTTTCAGCGCAGGCGTACTCATGAGGCTTTCACTTATGACGGCGTTTATGGCAAGAGCTGCACTTTGCTTTA
>JAKPTH010000466.1 GCA_029571125.1 bacterium | reverse complement strand
AGCCGTGCAAAATGGACGAGATATCCGAAATCGCCCGCTCTAAAAATATAGCGGTTGTCGAAGACGCGGCGCACGCAACCGAAGCGGTTTACAAAGGCCGTAAAATCGGTTCTATTTCCGATATGACCGCTTTTTCCTTTTACGCCACCAAAAATATAACCTGCGGCGAAGGCGGCGCTCTGTGCGTAAACCGCGACGATCTTATAGATAAAATAAGGATTTTAGGCCTTCACGGCATGAGCAAGGACGCCTGGAAGCGTTATTCCAAAGACGAATTCAAGCATTACGAAATACTTTATCCAGGCTATAAATACAATATGTTCGATATCCAGGCCTCGCTCGTAATGCATCAGCTCAAAAAGGTGGAGCATTTCTGGGAACTGAGAAAACGCTATGTAGATAAATATAACGAGGCTTTTAAAGATATCGAGCAGATCAAAACCCTAAAAATTATGCCCGACGTTAAACATTCGTACCACCTTTATACTGCGCTGCTTAAAACGGAGATGTTAAAATGCACGCGCGACGAGTTTTTAAGCGAACTGCAGAAATTGAACGTAGGCGTTTCGGTCCATTTTATATCTTTGCATCTGCATCCGTTTTACCGCGACGCTTTTAACTATAAGCGCGGCGATTTTCCTAACGCCGAATACGCTTCCGACAGATTGATTTCCCTGCCGTTATTTCCGAGGATGAACGATAAAGACGTAGAATATGTAATTTCCGCCGTCGCTCATCTTATAAAAAAATATAAAAAATAAACGCCGGCTGCGTTTGGCGCTACCGTGCGCGGGCTCATAAATAATTTTTATTTGAAGGGGAAGTATGTCACATATCGGCAATGACGATAAACTAATGCTGGAAAAAGAAAAGATCGCCGCCGAGTTCGAGGCGCTTATAAAAAAAGCTTTAGGGCTCGGAATAGATCCGGCCGGCGTCGAGCCGGTCAAAAATCTGCTTTCGGGCGATTATTCCGCTGAAGTCAAACGTCTTAACGAAGAAATAAAGATAGCCGGCGAGCGCGCGCTGGAAGCGGGAAAAGTCAAAAACCGCTTTCTGGCGAATATGAGCCATGAAATAAGAACGCCGATGAACTCCATAATAGGCTTTTCCGAAGTGCTATATGAAACGGGGCTCAACAAGGAGCAGTCCGAGATACTCGATTATATAAAAATGAGCAGCCACGCGCTTCTTGCGCTTATAAACGATATTCTCGATTATTCAAAAATAGAGGCCGGCCGTCTGGAAGTTTTAAATATAGAATTCGATCTTGCCAGGGTAATATGGGAAGTTGTCGGCATCATAAATATCATGCTTCAGCAGAAAAAACTGAAGATAGATATCAACATAGATTACAATATAAACTTCAACGTCATAGGCGATCCGGACCGGCTCAGGCAGGTGCTTTTAAACCTCGCCGTCAACGCGGTCAAGTTCACGCCTAAAGGAAGGGTCGAAATCCGGGCCGATCTTTTGTCCGATTCGGAAACCGAAGCCTTAATAAAAATGTCGGTCATCGACGAGGGAATCGGAATCAAGGCCGAAAATATGGGAAAAATTTTCGAACCATTCTGCCAGGCCGATGAGCTGGTTTTTAGAAACTACGGCGGAACGGGCCTCGGACTTCCTATTTCAAACGAACTGGCTAAAATCATGGGCGCGGAAAAAATTAACGTGACCAGCTGCGAAGGGCAAGGGAGCGTTTTTTATTTCACGATCAATTTCAAAAAAATTATAAATAAAAAAAAGGAAGTTCCGTCAAAAAAAATAAAGAATATCGGCGAAGCTTCAAAATACAAGTACAACATACTTCTTGTCGAAGACAATTATTCCAACGCGAAGCTCGTTTCAAAAATTTTATCCACCTGCGGCCATAAAGTGTCGCTCGCGGAAAACGGCAGGCTCGCCGTGGAAGCCGTTGAGAAGGCTTCTTACGACGTTATCCTGATGGACATACAGATGCCCGTAATGGACGGCCACGAAGCCGCTAAAAAGATACGCGGCATGGGGCTCAGCACTCCGATAATAGCCATCACGGCCAATACTTTTAACGGAAGCTGCGAGCAGTGCATAGCTTCGGGCATGAACGGTTTCATATCCAAGCCTATCAACGTGCATGAATTCGAGCCGATGATAATCGACATAGTCGAAAGCGGAAAAAGCGGCTCCGGAAAAGATGCCGGCACGACGACAATAAGAATCAAAAAAAACTCGGCAGGCCCTTCGCAGGCAGGCGCGGGCGACGTCGATACGTTTTCAGGCGAGGCCTGCCTGGATTATCAGAAGCTTAAATTAAACCTTTGCGGAATAGAAGAACTGATGAAAGACGCCGTGGAAATGTTCATAGAATACTGCTCTCCGTACATTGCCGACATAAAGGCCGCGGCCGCCGCCGGCGATCCGGCCGCGCTAAAAAAAGCCGCGCATAAAATGAAAGGCACCGA
>JAKPTH010000062.1 GCA_029571125.1 bacterium | reverse complement strand
TCTTTTTTAAAAACGGTCAGAAGGCCTGAATAGCTCATTATCTCTTCGGTGTCGCCTTCCTTTGATATCTGCATGTTATATGCCTTAAGCGCTATAGTTTCGGTTTCGCCGTCGCCGTCGATGTCGTAATAGCGGCGTTCGAATATATCGCCTTCTTTTTTTACCGCGGCGAAATCGAATTCATTTTGGGCAAACGCCTGTGTGATATTAAAAAACCCGGCTATTACGAAATTTATAATTAAAACGGCTGCGAATAATAAATTTTTGATCATTTTTACATACTTCCCTTCATGCGCTTTAAATTATTTCAAAAAATATATAGGATTGGGGTATTTGATATTAAATTTCGAATGTCCGCCTTCCAGATCGCTGTACTGATCGCCGACATTTAAAAGAATTTCATATCCGAGGCTTTCAATTTCTTTTCTACGCGCGCTTTTATAAGCCGCGGCCGGAACGCCGAGTTCGTTTTTATTGCGTAATATAAGCTTTTTATAAATTAAATATCCGGCCGCTTTTAAATTTTTTTCGGTAGCTTCGCGTTTAATTTCGCCGCGGCCGGTTATAAAAAATACGGCTATGCCTTTTTCTACTGCTTTTTTATATAATTTTAAATTGGCTTTTATCGCAGGAGCGGTATTTTCATGCATCCATTTATGCCATGCGTCGGAATTGTATCCAAAATCGTATTTTTTATAAAATGCGTAATTGTCGAGCGAAGTCTCGTCGATATCAAATACTATGGCCTGTTTCACGTTTTTATTATGATGCTCTTCTATTATGGCGATGCCTTTTTGCGCCTGCTCTTCCATTTCTTTTGCCCAGTCGCCGGACTCCTTGTATTTTATTATCATTTTCTTTATTTTGGAAAGGTTTGGAATATTTATTTCTTTCAACGCGAACGCGTCGCAGGCCGAAAATAATAAAATCAGCGCAGTAACTAAAGTCAAAGACAAATACCTGTTAAGATTTTTTTTCATGATGGTTATTCTCCTTTTATATAGGAATTTGTAAATTTCAAGGTCAATTATACTATAAAATCATAATGCAAGTCAAATCGGTTTATTGATGAGCAGTTTATTTCAGCTTATAGTCAGGCTTATTATTATCTTGACAAAATCATGAGTTTGTTATAAAATCGGCGTGTTTATTTTTTTTATTTACCGGATTACAATGCTATGCAAGAAAGCGGTGTTTTTAACATGCTGAAAGTTTACGCGGCTAAGTGGTGTCCTCATTGCGTCAGAACCGTAGAGTATCTGAAATCCAATAAGATAATGTTCGAATATTTCGAAATTGAAGAGCAGCCCGATG
The DNA here is from genome assembly GCA_029571125.1 of bacterium. GTDB lineage: Bacteria > Muiribacteriota > UBA9980 > UBA9980 > UBA9980 > UBA9980. Next base: position 5,861 of record JAKPTH010000062.1, on the reverse strand, counting down.
AGATAGTAAATAAAGTGATAGCCGCCAACGGCGGCGAAGACTGGGTTGTGCCTACGCTCGAGTTCAACGGTCGGTGGCGTGAAGGAAAGGTTTTCAATGAAAAAGAACTTACAGACGATTTGAAAAAAATGGGCGTCATATAAACATGAAAATATAAAATAAGATAGAGGTGTCGTTATGAAAAAATTTTTATCAGTTTTAATTTTAATATTGGCGATGAGTTTCGCATTATTGTCTCCTGCCCTGGCCGATCAATCTTTGACATTGAAAAACGGCTTTAATTTTATCAGCTTCAATCAAAGCTTATCATTGACCGCCGCCCAGCTTAAGCAGCTTAACGCTTCTATAGAAGACGTTTATCTTTACAGCCCTGCGTCGGGATCGTTTTTAAGCGCCGGCGAAGGCACGCTTTCAAGCCTTTTAATTATGACGGTTCGTCCATTGTAATAGGAACGGCGCCGCAGCCTCAAAAAATAATTTTTACGTCTAACAGGAGTTCTTCGGGCAACGCCGAAATATATTCAATGAACATCGACGGCAGCGCGCAGACTAAAATATCGAACCATGACTTCAAATTATACAGCCCCGCGGTTTCTCCCGACGGCTCAAAAATAGCTTACGTAGGGGAAATCGGGTCCGGCTACGATATTTATGTTATGAACATAGACGGCTCTAACCCTAAAAAACTTACAAGCGATAATCAGAGCAGCTGGCCGGCCTGGTCTCCGGACGGCTCAAAAATAGCTTATGCCAAATCGCAGGAAATATGGACGATGAATGCCGACGGCTCCAATCAGGATAAATTGAATGTTAACATGTCTTCGGGCATATACGGTCTCGGCAGTCCCTGCTGGTCTCCGGACGGCTCAAAAATATCAGTTACGGGCTTTTTCTCTTCGAGTTCAAATATTTATGCCATAAATTTAACGGCTATGACGATGACTCAGATTACTTTCAATACCGGAATGAATGTAGGCGCTGCCTGGTCTCCCGACGGTTCGAAGCTGGTTTTCTGCTCGGACATGAGCTCAAATCCGCTTGAAACCGGCTTTAAAGTTTATTCCACCACGGCCAGTGGATTCAATTTAACCCCTCTCACTACCAATTTCACATCGCGCCATACCGCAAAGTATTCATGGTCGGCGGACGGCAAAAAGATACTTTTTTCGGAAGCCCGCCCCGGCGACGGCAATTATATTCAGATATACATGATGAACTCTGACGGTTCCAGCGCCGTAAGGCTTACCGATCCGTCGGCTAAAGATAACGATTCACCATGTTTCGTGCCGCAGGCAAAATAAAAGAATGAGTAAAAAAATTCTATAAGTCGAAATTTTATTTACTGCAATAAAAAAAGGGCGGTTTCAAATCTTACCATATTTGAAATCGCCCGAGTTGTTTATATACAACGCATTTGCCGAAAAACTACAAATTACGCGCATGCGCATCTTCCATTGGCCGGGTCTTATAATCTGTAATTTTCCAGCAGCGCGTCGGCAATGTCTAAGAAACGGCCGTTACTTCCATTTATATAAGCCGCGCTCTTTTTTACGATCGAGTTGCCGCCGATTTCTTCGTGCGCCGTTTTAATTTTAGACAGGTCAATGGCGGCTATTTCGCTTGACTTAAGCGCGCTGATTTTTTGATCGTAGCCGCCGGATGAGTTCTTAACATATACCAGAAGTTTTAATTCATCGAAAACCCTGTCTTCGGCGTTGATAATACCGTCTTTATTATCGTCGTATTTAGCCAGTTCGGAGAACCCGTCTTCAGCCCCGTTTTGATCGCCGAAGAGCTCTTTTCCGTCGTCTATGATTCCGTTCATGTTTTTATCGAGCGCAAGAATTGCGTCTTTGCCTTTTGTGACGGCTACTTTTTCTTTTAAGCCGTCGGCGTCAATATCGAAAGTTACGCCTTCACCGGCGGATGTTAAATCAAAACCATTGCCGTCCATATCTATTATAAGCGGATCTGTCTGCTTGCGCTCGATAAATTCGACTTTGCCGTTGATTACGCTTATCTCGATAGATACTTCGACTGCCGCGACTTCGGTTACCTGAGCGCTGCCGCCGCGCTTGATGCTTTCTATTTTAGAAGCCAGGTCGCCAAGCGAATCGCTTATTTGTGAGTTAGTAGAACCTCCGGTTAATTTTGCGAAATTAGCCATGAATTTTTCTACGTTTTCACGAAAATTTGGATCGTCTTTGAAAAGCGGCTCTAAAAGAGTGAATAATTCATTTAATTTCTGGTTTAAAATTGGATCTTCGGCGTAACGGCCGGAATAATTTTCTGCCTCGCGCATTTTAACGCCGCTTTTGACCATCGAGCTTCTTAAAAATTCAAGAGCCCGGGCTGAATTTGAAATATCGAGGCTGTCGGAACGGCCGGCGGATGAGTTGACTGAAGCGGAAACGGAATTGAACCGGCTTGAAGATAAGCCTGAAAAAGATCGTCCGGGAACGGTGCGCCCGGCTTCGGCCGCCGAATTTGAACCGCTAAAACTTATGCTTGAAAACGAGCTTACGTTAATAGATAAATTTAACTGAAAATAATTGATGGTATCAGCCATAAAAACCGCCTCCATGCGGCCGCGCCGTAATTTTAAAAGCGCGCCTTTTATATTTGTGATTCTTTCAATCCTTGAAAGAAAATCTTCCCCCATTTCGTTATCGGCATTAATCGATGAAATCTTTAGCGGTTTTTGAAAAAAGCCGAAAAAAATTGATTTGAATTAAACCGTGAAATATTATATAATAATGCCATGATTCTTTTGTAAAACATTATGATTAAATAAAAAGAAAGATGGCGGCGAGATGAAAAGAAAAATTCTTGAAATGATTTTACTTGCTTACGGCAAGATAAGAAGATTTTATTACCATAAATTCAGCAAAGCACACATATTAAGAAACCATAAAAGACGCGAAGGCGAATGCGCCCGCTGCGGCACATGCTGCAAATTGCTTTTTAAATGTCCGTTCCTGGACGAATCGCAGACCCCGTCGCTTTGTAAGATCCATAATTCGCGCCCTATGAATTGCAGAATATTTCCGGTTGACGAAATGGATATGCGCGACCGCGACATTGTCAGCAGGGACACTACATGCGGATACCGTTTTAGAAGGTAGGACGCGCGCTTGAACGCGGCCGGTAAATAAGGCTTATGGAGCGGCTTATGAGCGCCAAATCATTATCTGAATTAAGTGACGGACCGGAAAATAAAATATATCTCATCGACGGAACGCTTCGCGAAGGCGAGCAGTCGGCCGGCGTGTTTTTTACTGCCGCCGAAAAAGTTAAATTGATAAAGCTTATGGATAAAGCCGGCATAGATATCGCCGATTGCGGAATGCCGGCCGTTTCCAGAGACGAGTTTAACGCCATAAAAAAATTGGCGAACCTTTCCGGCATTTCCATAAAAATAGGCGCATCGGTACGCTGCCTCAAGCCGGAAATAAAACTATTCAGCGAAACCGGCGCCAGCGAATGCTTTATTATAGTTCCGGTATCCGATATTCACATAAAAGAAAAATTCAAAATGGACCGCGGCCGTTACATTGACTATGTCAAAGATTGCGTCTCTTATGCCGCCGGCCTTAAAATACAGGGCATTCATCTGGCGCTCGAAGATATGAGCCGCACCGCCGAAGAATTTTATATAAAACTCATCGAAGGCGTTAGCGAATTGAATATAGCGGCGCTTAAGGCTTTTTATCTATGCGACACCGTAGGCGTGGCTCTGCCCGAAAAAATCAGATATCAGGCCGAAACCGTTTTAAAAGCCATTAAAGGTGCGAACGGCCGCGGCCGGAAAAATTATGCCGGCCTCGGAATACACTGCCATAACGACTACGGCCTCGCGCTCGCCAACACATTAAGTGCGTTCGACGCCGGAGCGCGCTATATCACATTCACCCAGAACGGAATCGGCGAGCGCGCCGGAAACGCCAAATATCATGAACTGATAATGACCTTGGTGAATCTTAAAAAATGCAGGCTCGATGTTGATAATTCATATATATCGGCGCTTTCGAAGGCCGTTGAGGAAATTTCGGGCATTATGCTCTCGGCGGCGGAGCCGGTCGTCGGTTATAACGCTTTCCGCCATGAGAGCGGCATACATGTTTCCGGCCTTCTTCGCAACCGTAAAATTTACGAAGAATACAGGCCCGAAGACATAGGCCGCGAAAACGAATACGTGCTCGGAAAGCACACGGGAACGGCGCTTATAGATAAGCTGCTGCGCGAATATTTTTCAGGCGAGGCTTTTGCCGCATCTGAAATCGCTGAAATTTTATGCGAAGTCAAAAACCTCCGAGTTTCGGCTAAAAAGAATGAATACGCCCGGGCGAGAAAATACCTTCGGGATTTTTACGACAAGGCCCTCGGCGGCGTTAAAAAAGCCGATTTTATAAAGATAGTCAAATCGGTAATCGCGCGGCGCTTATAACGGCGGGGTTTATAAGTTATGAAAAAATACAGGACCATATACGAAAAAATATACGAAAAATCAAGACGCCCCGGCGTGAAACCGGCCGGCGATTATAACGCTCTGGTTCCGAGGCTGATACTGGGGCACGACCCTCTCGTGGCAATTATGATCGACGATTTTGAAAAAAACGGCTTTAAAATAAATCCCGCGGTTAAGGATATTTGTTTTTTTACCGCCGATCATTTCGCGCCCCCGGCGAGCGCCGAACGGGCCGATATCCTTAAAAAATTCCTTGATTTTTCATTCGGCAACAAAATAAAAAACCTCAAAATATTCGAAGGCATCTGCCATCAGCTAATGGTTGAAAACGAATCGCTGATGCCGTTTTCATATGTAATAGGCTCGGATTCCCATACCTGCACCGCCGGCGCGCTGGCGTGCCTGGCTTCGGGCTACGGCTCGCTGGATATAATGCACGCCATGGTTGAAGGCCATATTTTCGAAAAGAAATTTTCCGCCGTTAAAGTCGATTTCATAAATAAAATGCCGGATTATATCGACGGGCGCGATATCGCCCTTGCGCTGATCAAAAAAACCGGTGAAGGCGGGGCGGGCGGCACGGCGCTGGAGTATTTTGATAACGGCGCCTCTCTGGCCATGGACGACAGGTTCTCTATAGCGTGCGCCACCGTCGAAACCGGCGCCGCAGCTGGAATATTCGCCGCAGATAATATACTGGCCGATTATATTAGCGAAAGAAACGGGCGTAAAAGAATGAATTTCGGCGCCGGCGATATAGATAAATATTACGGCGATGTTTCATTCGAATACGAAAAGACGCTGCGCTTCGATTTAAGCCGGATAAAACCTCTGGTGGCGCTTCCGCATGATTTTTCGAAAATATACGAGGCGGGAAGCTTGAAAAAAGACGTTTCGCTCGACCAGGTTTTCATAGGCTCTTGCGCCAGCGGCCGGCTTCTGGACTTCAAGCGCATGTGCGAAACTATAGACCTTATAAATTCTAAAAAGAAAACTTCGTCCGGCGCGCGCAGAAATAAAAAAACGAGGCTCATAATAACGCCCGCTTCGCAGAAAATTTTTATAGACGCCATGAAAGCGGGTTATATAGAGAAGCTGATAAATTTCGGCGCGGTTATAACAAATCCATCCTGCGGCCCCTGCGGCGGCATAGACAAGGGCATCATAGGCGGCGGCGAAATATGCCTTACCACGGCTACCAGAAATTTTCGCGGCCGCATGGGTCCGCCGGATTCGTCGGTTTATATATCTTCGGCCGTGACGGCCATTTACAGCTCTTACGCCGGAATCGTGGCGGACGCCCGGGAAATTTACGGACGTAAAGTTAAGTAAAACGGCTCTTTTTTATTTCATATGGCGGGTATTAGTGAATAGTGTAGAGTGGATAGTGAAT
>JAKPTH010000464.1 GCA_029571125.1 bacterium | reverse complement strand
GCAAGAGCGTCAAAGAGATCGTCAATCATATCAAAAAGGAAAAAAGAGTATATTTGGCCGAAGGCGTGGATTCGACGGTCGGCATATATTCAAAGCACGAGGTCGTGTATCTTAAAATCAACGGCAAGACCGACGCGTCGACCGGATGGTACGATATGAACACGCAGGTCCTGCTGGCGCACCTGCCTATGATGCTCGCGAGGCGCAACTCTAAAGTGGCGGTTATAGGGCTCGGAGCGGGCGTTACCGCGGGGGCGGTAATGAAATATAAGCCGCAGCGGCTTGACTGCGTTGAAATCAATCCCAACGTAATCGAAGGCGCGCGCTTTTTTAATAAAATAAGCGGGCTCGACTACGCCATGCCCAATTTTCATATTATCGAAGAAGACGCCCTCACTCATTTGAAAAAGGTTAAAGACGAATACGATGTTATAATTTCGGAGCCTTCGAATCCCTGGATATGCGGTATCGCGTCTTTATTCACTTATGAGCATTTCGAACGCTGCCGCGCGAAATTGTCCAGAGACGGCCTGATGTGCCAGTGGCTTCAGCTTTACTCGATGTCCAGGCAGGATTTTATCAGGATCCTGGTTACTTTCCAGAAAGTCTTTCCCAACGCCACTCTCTGGTATAGCTCCTGGGGCGATGCGCTTATAATCGGAACGAAATCGGATTATGAATTTGATTTTAATGTAATTAAAAAGAGGTTCGACACGCCTGAAGTCAGAAGCCAGCTCAACCTTATCGAAATTTTTTCGACAGAGGCGCTGCTCGCGCACCAGGTGCTCGACAGCGAGACACTTACCGGCTTAGCCGCGAAGTATCCCGACATAAAGATTAATACCAACGAGCATCAGATACTCGAATTTTCCGCGCCGATAAACTATTACTCTCAAAATTCCGAGCAGATAACCAATTCGCTTCTTGCGATGCAGAATAGCGATAAGCTATATCTAAAAAAATATTTCGAGCTTAATCAGGCTGATGAAAATACCTATGAAAGCCTGGCGCGCGCTTATTACAAGCTCAAGATGAACGATCTGGCGCGCGAAAATTTTAAAAAAGCCACCGGAAAAAATCCGGCGTTATGGTACATTCATCTTATGAAAGCGGAAAAACTTTATAACGAAAAACTTCTATACGAGGCCATAAATGAAGTTCAGGTCGCGCTTTTTCTTGCGCCGGAAAAGCATGAATCTTATTACGCCTTTTTAAAGATCGCTCTTGAAATGCAGGATTTTTATTCGATCGTAAGAGTTTTTTCGGAAGGCGAGAAATATTTCAGCGGGCGCGATAAGTATCAATATTACCTCGCGCTCGGCGTAGGCCATGAAGGGCTCGATGAATATCCGCAGGCGATATCCAATTATAAAAAAGCTATCGAAGTTTATCCCGACTGCTTTTCGGCCCATAAAAACCTCGGGCTTCTTTACTATAAAATAAATGAAAACGCAAAATCAATAGAATACCTCAACGGCGCATATAAAATCAACGCCGGCGATGCGGAGGTACTTGAAACTCTTTCAAAATTGCATGGAGGTAAATGATTATGAATGATAATATCTTAAAACCGGTTTCAAATAAGCGTATTTTATTTAACTTGTTCGTCTGCGCAACGGTTTTGATGTTATTGGCGATCGCGGAACTTTTCTTTATCGCGCCGTGCGGCAGCCTTTTAACGGCCAGCGATTTTAATAACGAGGCGATCGAGCTTTTCAACAGCAATCAACTTGAAAAAGCTCTTGATAAAATGTACCGCGCTCTGGAAGCGGAACCTAAAAACCCTGAATTTCGCTATAATCTGGCGCTGATGCTGTACAAGGCGGGCAACCGTTATGTAGAGGCGAAAAAGGCTTGTGAAGACGTTCTTACGCTGGATGCGAATCACGTAAAAGCGAAAGTGCTGCTTAAAGGCTGCATAGAAAAAATACTTCAGGGAGAAGGCGTTAAAAACGATACCAGCCTTGCCATCTCGCCTTTTCTTGAAACAAAGAAAAAGGTGTACGCCAAAGTTTCGGACGTTCCGGAAGAGCTGACTCAGTTTTTAAAGATGCTATACCTCGACAAAAATTTTGACGAAGCCTATATTTACTTTACGGCCGCATGCAAAAAATCCATTACGCCCGCCGATTATTCTGCGCATATGGGAAAACTTCTCAACGAAGAAGTTACCGGCGTTTCGCGTGACGTAAAAATAAACACGATCCGCTTTAAAGAAAAGGAAAATTACGGCGTGGCTCTTTTTGACGTTATTTATGAAAAAGAGCTGAAGCAGCCGCTTAAAACGGCTCTCGGCGGATTCAATACCGTGCTTGAAAAAAAGAAGAATTTTATATTTTTCGTAAAAGAGGAAGATAAGTGGAGCGTTATTCCACCTGATTTTATAGCCGACAAATTCATTTTTTACTGCTCGCAATATCCTGACGTTTTAAGTTATACCGGAACGGAAATGCAGCTGGACCAGCAATGGGAAGACAGCGCGCTTATCGAATGCGAAAAAATGGGCGAGTTTCTGCAGAACAAAAAACCTGAAGAGGCCCTTAAATTAAGAATAATGTATAGCGCGATGGCGTTTTTAAAAGCGCGTAAGGACAAAAATTATTCGCAGATGTATGATATGATGTCGGCTATACAGTATAAAATCACCGGCAATAAGATGAAGTTCATAAAAGATATTACGCAAAAAGAACTTAAAGTCGTCGTGCGCGACTTTAAAGTCAACGACGTGGTTATTAAAAGCCGGATAGCCTGCGTTAAATACACTATCGAGATGTTCAATAACGCCGGAAGCGATAATCTAAGCGTAAATAAGCTTATAACATATCTAATGATAGTTAAAGACGGCATCGAGTGGAAAGTATGCGACTTGTGGCGCGGAAAATGGTTTTTAGAGAAGTTTCCTTACCTTTATAAGGAATTCAATCCCGGAGAAGATCAATACCTGGAGTTCAACGGCAGGGATTGGATCGACCGGTCTATCGAGTATAATGCGGTTAAACGCGAAGAAATGATAGAACTTGAAAACAAGCTTTAAAATATAAAATAAAAGCGTTGGAATATAAAATAAACCGCCGTCCGAGCATACCCGGACGGCGGTTTATTTTATAACGTTTTAAATGTCTTTAATCAACTAGTCCCAGAAGGTGAGAGCGTTTCCGACTTTGCCGAGAAGCTCCTTGCCTTTGTCGGCGACTTCCTGGACTTTTTTAACGGCTTCTTTACCTTTGTCGACAGCCATTTCAGCCATGCCGACGGGGTTGACATAGAAAGTGCCTTTTACTTTTACTGGGCCGAGAGTGAATCCGACGTCTTTGAATCCGACTTTATTTGCCTTGAACGAGAAGCCGCCCTCGACGCCCGCGCCAAGGCCGGCGCCTACGCCGCCGCCAACGCCCACGCCGAAAAGGTCGTTTCCTTTATATTGAGCCGCGTGGTTGGCGCTGCCTTCTACCCATGCGCCGCAGCGTGCTTCG
>JAKPTH010000452.1 GCA_029571125.1 bacterium | reverse complement strand
GTCGGAACCGCTATTTACCTTACCGAATATACGAGCGAAAGTTCGGTCACCAGAATCGTTCGGTTCGGCTCCGACTGCCTGGCCGGCGTGCCTTCTATCATTTTCGGCCTCTTCGGCTTCGTGCTGTTCGTGATTTATTTAAAGCTGGGATGGTGCCTTCTTTCCGGAGCGCTTACCATGACTTTTATGGTGCTGCCCACTATTATAAGAACTTCGGAAGAGGCCATCAAAGCGGTTCCTTACGAACTTCGCGAAGCCAGCTATTCGCTCGGCGCGACCCGCTGGCAGACTGTCACTAAAATAGTTTTGCCCGAAGCGGTGCCGGGGATAATCACCGGCGTTATTCTTGGCGTGGGCCGCTCTATAAGCGAGACGGCCGCAGTAATTTTCACCGCGGGCTCGGCGCTCGCGACGCCTGAGTCGGTCCTTGAATCCGGGCGCACACTGGCCGTTCATTTTTATATTATAGCGCGCGAGGGGATTTCAATGGAAAAAGCTTTCGCCACCGCGCTCGTGTTGATAATTTTTATTTTAACTATAAACGTCATAACCTACACTCTTATGAATAGGTATATTTCTAAAAAAAAGGCCTGAAGCGGCATATTATATTTATTGAAACCGTTTAAAAAATGCCGCCGCGGAGATTTGAATGAAAGACGAGTTATCGCCTGTAAAAATTGAATTCGTGAATTTCGGGGCGTTTTACCGTTGCGAAAAAGCCGGATCGCCGCCGGTTCGCGCGCTTGAAGAAGTCGGACTGAAAGTTTACGACAAAGGTATATTAAGCGTCATAGGGCCGTCCAGGTCCGGTAAAACTTCGCTCCTGCGTTCCGTGAACCGTTTGAACGATCTTCAGCCCAATTTCGAGCATCGCGGCGAAATCCTGATTGACGGCGTTCCGGTATACGGCGGCGCCGGCACGGACGTGACCGCGCTTCGCCGCAAGGCCGGCATGGTATTTGCAAGGCCCGTGGTTCTTCCGCTTTCCATTTACGAAAACATAGCTTACGGCCCGCGCCTGATGGGCCGCAATTCTAAAAGCGAGCTCGACGCGACCGTCGAGTCCGCATTGAAAGACGCATATTTATGGGAAGAGGTGAAAGACCGCCTTTCGAGTCCGGCGGCGTCTCTTTCGGGCGGGCAGCGCCAGAGGCTCTGCATAGCAAGGGTACTTGGCATGCGTTCGGGCATAATAATGCTCGACGAACCCACTTCCGCGCTGGACCCTGTTTCTACGGCTAAAATAGAAGAGACTCTGACTGCTTTAAAAAATAAGTATTGCGTTATTCTGGTCACCAATAACGTAAAGCAGGCGGCCCGCGTGGGCGATAAAACCGCATTTTTTCTGATGGGCCGGCTTATCGAATACGGCGATACGGCCAAAATATTTACTACGCCTCGCGACGAAAGAACTGAAAATTATATTACCGGAAGGTTCGGTTAAAATGATCAACGCGACTTGCGACGACGGGAACATAATATTAAGAATATCCAATCTGGATTATTATTACGGCAGTTTTCGCGCTTTGAAAAGCGTGAGCATGGATATCGTTAAAAATACGATAGTGGCTCTTATCGGCCCTTCCGGATGCGGGAAGTCGACGCTGCTCAAAACGTTCGACAGGATGTCCGATCTGGTGGCGGGTTCGCGCGTCGAAGGCGAAATATTGTATAAAGGCCGTAATATTTTCGATCCGGCGACGGACATCACTCTGCTGCGAAAGCAGATAGGCATGGTTTTTCAGCACCCCAATCCTTTCGCGCTGTCGCTGGCCGATAATATCAAGTTCGGCCCGCGCGTCCACGGCGAAAGGAACGCCGAAAAGCTCGACTGGCTGGTGGAATCGTCTCTGCGGGCCGTGGGCCTGTGGGACCATTTGAAGGACAAACTCGACAAAAAAGCCACCGAACTTCAGGCCGACGAGCAGCAGAGGCTTTGCATAGCGCGGCTGATAGCGGTCGAACCCGAGGTGCTTTTAATGGACGAACCCTGCTCCACTCTCGATCCGATAGCCACCTTAAATATAGAAGAACTTATGCGCGAACTCAAGAAGAAATATACCATAGTCACGGTGACCCACAATATGCAGCAGGCGGCCAGGGTTTCCGATTATTCCGGGTTCATGCTCATGGGCGAATTGATCGAATACTCTAAGACCGCATCTATTTTTTCGAATCCCCGCGATAAAAGGACGGACGATTATATATCCGGCCATTACGGATAGAAGGGTAAAGGCTTCGGCCGCCGGCGAATGCGTTTCAAGAAAAGCCGTTAATTTAAATATTATAAATAAGACCGTCTAAGGTGAATGGAGAATATTTATGGGTAAAGCTCTGGACAAAGAAATCGAAAGCCTCAAGGGCATGATAAACGAAATGACGATAATCGCCCGCGCGATGGTAAAAGACGCTATGGAAGGCCTTGTCAGGCGCGATAAAACCTTCTACGCCAGAATCGGCGAAATGGAAGAGAGCGTCAACAGGTATGAAATGGAGTCGGACGATTTGAGCTGGAAGATAATAGCCCTGCGCCAGCCGATGGGCGCCGACCTGCGTTTCGTTCTCGCCGCCCGCAAAATAAACTCGGTTTTGGAGCGCACCGCCGACGAGGCCGTAAATATATTCAAGAAAGTCGAATATTTGATATCGGTCCCCGAGCTCAAGCCGCTGATCGACCTTCCGCGCATGACCGAGATGGTCATGGACGCCCTTACGATGGCGGTTGAAACTATTTACAGCGCCGACATGGACGCGGCGCGCGAGATATGCATAAACGACAGCGTCATAGATAATCTGCGCGACCAGATACACCGGGAGCTTCTCACCTATATGCAGGAATCGCCCGATAACATACAGCGCGCCCTTAACCTGATGATGATTGCAAAAAGCCTCGAAAGAATAGGCGATATGGCGACCGATATAGCCGAGGACGCCATCTATTATCACCAGGGCAAGGATATCCGCCACCACGCCGAAAGCGACGAGGAATTCAAGAAAAATTATAAAAAGAAAGAAAAGAAATAGCCGCCCTTCTTATTCAATCTATGGTCCTGCGGAACCTCATCACCGAAAACGCGAGTATGGCGAAAGATATAAACGCCATGGCCGCGTACTGCGGATAGAGCACTTCCATGCCGACGCCTTTTAAAAACACTCCGCGCACGATTATAAGAAAATATCTCAGCGGAATTAAGAGCGTTAAATACTGAACTATTTCCGGCATGTTAACTATCGGAAAGACGAAACCCGAAAGCGTAAAAGCCGGCAGCATGAAAAACGTCGTGACCAGCATCGCCTGCTGCTGCGTCTGGCTGATCGTGGATATGAAAATACCTATTCCGAGGTTGCTTAAAAGGTAAATCACGACGCCGCAAAGAAGCAGAGCGAAGCTTCCGCGCACCGGTATTTCAAACCAGAGCACTGCGGCCACGACTATTATGGCGGCCTGGACTATTCCGATAAGCATGAAAGGCAGCGTTTTGCCGATAATTATTTCGATCGGGCGTATCGGCGTTACCAGCAGCTGCTCTATGGTGCCGATCTCTTTTTCGCGCACTATAGCCATCGAGGTGAGCATTACGGTTATGAGCATCAAAATATTTCCGATAATTCCCGGCACGAAAAAATCTTTTGACTCCAGCGACTGGTTGAACCATGCGCGCGGCTCCACCGTCACGGCGTTTATCTTAATGGGAGATCTTCCGGCGGTCTTAAGTTTTTCGTTGATTTTCTGGATTTTCGAAACCTGTATTTGCCTCAGATATTTATAGGATATCATATTTAAATAATTGGTAACGGTTATGGCGTTGTTGGAGTCTATTCCGTCGTGGACCGCCTGTACCAGAGCCGTTTTCCCGCTTTCTATATTTTTCATGAATCCCCTGGAAATGACTATCGCGCAGGATATCGCGCTGGAGTCGATTTCGCGTTTTATGTCGTCGCTGTTCGCCAGGTGTTTTACCGTCTTGAAATATTTGTTGGATTCGATATGCGCTATGAAATCGCGCGAAGCCGTGGTCCTGTCGTAATCCACTATGGCGGTTTTTATGTTTTTGACGTCGAAATTGACGGCGTAGCCGAAGACTACCAGCTGTATTATAGGCGGCAGGAACAGCAGTACGACGAGGCGCGGGTTCCTGAAAGTCTGGTTGAGCTCTTTTTTTAAAATCTGCAATACTTTATTTAATGAAAACATTATAATTCACCTCGAAAAGCGTTTCCGTAAAAACGTTCATTCCAGACGCTTTTTAAATTTTTTATTAGCCAGCACGAATAAGACAAGGCAGTATATCGAAAGCATTGCCATATCGTAAAATAAAATTTCGAATCCCACGCCTTTTAAAAATATATTTTTAAGTATTTTAACGAAATAAGTCGCCGGAAAAAATTGCGACATTATCTGCAGGACTATGGGCATATTTTCTATCGTAAAAGCGAAACCCGAAAGCAAAAACGCCGGCAGAAAAGCCGTTAAAAGAGAGAGCTGATTGGCGATGAGCTGCGATTTGCCGGCTATGGAAATCAGTATTCCAAACGACATCGCGCCGATTAAAAAAATCGAGCCCATTATGAATAAAGTCAGATAAGATCCGTGGAAAGGCACTTTAAAAAGCAAAACGCCCATGATCACCGATATGAAAACGTCGATATAACCTATAGTTACATAAGGTATCAGCTTGCCTATTATAAGCTCGCGTCCGCGCACCGGGGTGGAAATAAGCTGCTCCATGGTGCCTCGTTCCCATTCCCTGGCTATGGTGAGCGAGGTTATCATGGCCGAAATTACGGTCATGATAACGGCTATCAGGCCGGGCACTATATAGTTTTTGCTTTCCAGCTCCGGATTGAACCACACGATCTGGCGCATTTCGAGCGGCGGTTCTATTTTTTTCATTCCGGCGGCAGTCATTTTTTCGTTGAGCAATTCGTTTGAAAAAATCGAGATCATATTGCTGAGATAGCCAAGGCCTATAGTGGCGCGGTTGGCGTCGCTGCCGTCTATATCCACGCCTATGGCCGGGGATTCGCCGTTCGCCAGCCGTTTTTCGAATCCGGCCGGAATGCACATCATGATGGCGGCTCGCCCGTACATTATATGCTCTTCGGCTTCTTTCATGGATGCGGGATAATCCACCACGTTGAAAAAACGGCTTTTGGATATCCTGGAAACCAGTTCGCGGCTTTTAGGCGAATTGTCGAAATCGCATATGACCGTCTCGATCCTGTCGACGTCGAGATTGAGCGCCCAGCCGAATAACACCAGCAGCATTACCGGTATGAAAATAGACGCGAAAAGGCTTTTCGAGTCCCTGAGTATATGGATGAATTCTTTTCTGGCGATAGCTTTAGTTCGTTTCAGATTCATATTTTATACGCCCCGTTTTTTTTCGCCGAAGCCCTGTCCGCCTCCGCGATCGCCAGCACGAAAATATCTTCCAGCGACGGAGTGGTTTTTTCGAGCGAATGGAAAAGTATATTGTTTTTTTCGCATATTCTTCCGACCAGGGTTTCGCTTTCGGTTTTACTCAATGCGCTTACAAGATGGATCGATTCGCCGAATACGTTCACTTCGGGAAATTCTTTTTCTCCGCTTATTAGTTCGTATAGCTCCGCCGGCGACGAGCAGCTTATTTTATAGATGCTCCGGCCGTCCCTGTCCGTTTTGAGTTCGCCCGGCGTGCCCGATATGACTACTTTGCCTTTATAAATCAATACAAGATAATCGCAGTATTCCGCTTCTTCCATATAATGCGTCGTGACGAAAACCGTTATGCCGCTTGCCGCGAATTCGTGGATGACCTCCCAGAAATTCCGCCGCGAAATAGGGTCGACGCCCGAAGTGGGCTCGTCCAGAAATAAAAAATCCGGCCTGTGAAGTATTGCGCATCCGAGAGCCAGGCGCTGCTTTATGCCGCCCGGAAGTATTTTAGTCAATACGTCGCGTTTATCTTCGAGGCCGGCGAGCTTGAGGGCTATTTCGGAGCGTTCGTCGAGTCTTTCGCCGGACAGGCCGTATAAAGAGCCGAAAAATTTTATGTTTTCCACGACGCTCAAATCGTCGTATAGCGAAAATTTTTGAGACATATAGCCGATATTTTCTTTAATCTTTTCAGAATCTTTCATGATGTCCAGACCGCCGATACGGCCGCTGCCCGATGTGGGCGTTAAAAGGCCGCAGAGCATTTTTATAGTGGTGGATTTTCCCGCGCCGTTAGGGCCAAGAAAGCCGAATATGCTGCCTTTTTTGACGTCGAAGCTTATTCCGTCGACAGCGTTGAAATCGCCGAATTTTTTATACAGGTCTTTGACCGAAACCGCTATTTCATTGTTCATATCTTCACCTAATATTTATTTATGGCTTTAGTTGACGGTTCATGACATTCTTTCTATGAAAATATCTTCTAAATTGGGGAAGCCGGGGTTGAACGAAAAAAGCTCTATTTTGCCTTCGGAGAGCTCTCGCTTGATTTTTTCTTCGATAAATTCTTGTGAAACTTCGGTTTTTGTGAATATATGAATGGCCGGGCCCATTACAAGGGCGGATATGATTTCCGGGATTTTTTTCAATATATTGATGGCGCCGAATTTATCGCTCACTTCTATGCGCCACATCAGGTTGTTCGATGATTTTTTAAGGTTCTTCGGAGTGTCGATAGAACCGATCCGGCCTCGGTTTATAAAGGCGATCCGGTTGCAGCGTTCGGCTTCGTCCAGATAGGTGGTTGACACGAAAACGGTGAGGCCCGTTTTAAGCATCTCGTGCAGTATTTTCCAGAATTCACGGCGCGACACCGGATCTACGCCGTTGGTCGGCTCGTCGAGCAACAAGAGTTTCGGAGTGTGTATAAGCGCGCAGGTGAGGCCGAGCTTCTGCTTCATTCCGCCGGAGAGCCTTCCGGCGAGACGGTTTTTAAAGGGGGTCATCCTGCAGAAATCCAGAAGCTCTTCGATTCGAGATTCGAGGCCCGCCCCTCGCTTCATGTCGTACAGATCTGCGTAAAAGAGTATGTTTTCCATTACTGTGAGGTCTTCGTAGAGGCCGAAGCGCTGCGGCATATACGCTATCAGATCCGACAAACCGGGCTGTTCGGTTTTTAAATCGTAGCCGGCCACGTTTACCGTTCCTGCGTCGTAGTCCATAAGGCCGGCAAGGATTCTCATAATGGTGGTTTTGCCGGCGCCGTCCGGGCCGAGCATACCGAATATTTCCCCCCGGCGCACGTCGAAAGAAATGCCGGAAAGCGCTTCCAGCGAGGCGAATTTTTTGCGCAGGCCTTTTACCGATATGGCGGGGCCGTTTTCTGAAATGGATGCGGCATGCGTTTGCATAATTATTTCCTTTGCTTCAGAATGCTCTACAATATTATTTTTACGTCCACGGGCATTCCCAGTTTGAGCTCCTGCGAGCTGTTATCTACGTTTATTTTAACGCGGTACACGAGCTTTACCCTTTCTCTTTTGGTCTGGACGTTTTTGGGAGTGAATTCGGCCTCCGGCGATATGTACGAAACGTATCCGCCGTATGTTTTTTCGGGAAAGCTGTCTGAGACGATCTGCGCTTTATGCCCTATCTTTATTTTGCCCATGTCTTCTTCGGGAATATAGCCGCGCACCCATACGTCGGTTAAATTGGCGAGGACCGCCACCGACGAGGCCGAGCCCACCACTTCGGATGTTTCGCTTATTTTCTCTATTATTATGCCGTCTTCGGGGGCCGTCAAAAGAGAGTCGTTTAATTTATTGACGATCGAATCGATATCCGATTTTTTGACTTCGATCTCGCGCTTTAAGGATTCGAGGTCGCACTCCGCTTTCTTAGCCTGAAAAGCCAGGGCTTCCGCGCCTTTGAGCTGGGCTCTGGCCTGCTCCACGCCGGCCTTCATTACGGCTATAGTTTCGCGCCTCGCCCCTTCTTTTAACAAGTTATACTGTTCTTCGGCGGAGCGTTTCAGCTGTTCCGCGGCCAGCAGCTGCGACTTGACGGTATCCAGCGACTGAGTGGTGACCGAGCCGGATTTGCTCAATTCAAGATAACGCTTGTAATCTTTGGAAAGCTTTTCAAGTTCGATCGAGGCCTTGTTGAGAGCCGCGCGGGCCTGTTCTATCTGCTGTTCGCGGTTTCCGGCGAGCGCTTCGTCGAGGCGGGCCTGAGCGGCGCTTATGTTGGCTTCCGCGAGCATCAACTGGCTTTTGTGATTGGCCTTCTGAAATTCTATTAGCGCCTCGATCTGCGGTTTGAGCGATTCGGCGTATAGTAGAGCGTTTTCAGCCTTCTTTTTCTGTATTTCGAGATCGCTGGTATCCAGAGACGCTATGATTTCGCCTTTTTTAACTTTAAACCCTTCGTCAACGTTCATCCGTTCGATTTTGCCGGAATTCTTGAACGAGAGCCCGATTTTTTTATATTCGATCACGCCTGAAATTTCAACCGCTCCGGCGGCGCCGCTCGCGCCCGAGGCTCCGATCGGAGCCGAAGCGAAGAGGCCGAAAAAAAACGATATTGAAATCGCGCCCGCCGCGGCCGCTAATAAAAGTTTTCGTTTGTCGATGCTGCCAGCCATTTAAATCATCTCGCTTTCAATTAAGTGATTAATTATTTTATTTAAGATTTTAAGTTTTTCGAAGGTTTCGTTTTTTGACCGGCGTTCTTTTTAAGCGCGCCGTTTAAAAAAATCGACGTAAAAAATTTTACCACGGTGTTTTCGTCGTATGACTCCAGTTCTTTTCCCAGAAGTATTTCCTGCATTATGTTGTAAGCTAAAAACATTCCCAGGAACGCTCTGGCCAGAAGTTTAGGGTCCGCCCGGGCTATGTCGCCGTTACGTATTTCCGCCTGCATGAGCGCGGATATCATTTCTATTGCGCGGTTCGGAACCGTTTCGAAAAAAGTTCTGGACATCTCGGGCCGGGTTATGGTTTCTGCGAGTATCATTCTGAAGTCGCCGGCGCGCTGTTTGAATATTCTTACGAAATTGACCGCTATGTATTCGAGTTTTTCTTTAAGGCCGTAATTTTTGATCTTTGAAAAAAGTTCCGAGCTGATTGAAATCATGCTCATGTTTTTAACGATCTCGAAAAATATTTCTTCTTTCGATTTAAAATGCCTGTAAAGCGTAATTTCCGTAATCCCCGCTTCCGTCGCGATTTCTTTGGTGGTCGCGCCCCTGAATCCTTTTTTTGAAAAAAGTCCGGCGGCTGCGCTAAGTATGATGCCGTGGGTTTTTTCGAACCTTTTTTTCGGCCTTTCCGAATCGGCCGTGCAGCTGTTTTCGAAGCTCGGCGCATCGTTTTCCGGTTGCGTTTGGGTTAGAGGCTTCTTTAGCTTTTTTGCGGGCGGCTCATGTGATGAATTTTCTGAAACTTTCTTTCTTTTTTTATCATATGTCATAATTATCGTTCTCTTTTCAGGAATTTAGCCGGCCGGTATCGCATCGCCGCGAAACCGGTAAGTTTTTCCGCCGATATAAATATCGGCGGATTTTTTAAAAAAGTAAGTAAGTGCTTACTTACTTTTTATTTTATCACAACCGCTTAATAATGTCAACGTGCTTTTTCTTTTTTTTTAATCGGTTCGTTTTATGGCGTTTAAAAATCGCTGAAAACGGTTAAAATCATTAATTGGATTTGCGTAAAATATTTATTGACGATTTGAATTTATTGGACACGCGGACGCGACTCTGGTATAATACAGACATACTTTTATATGTAACGATTTCGGAGGCCGTAATGAATGTAATTATAAGAAGAGAAGAACCGCGCGACTATAGAAAGGTCGAAGAATTAACGCGAAAAGCTTTCTGGAACATGCATGCGCCGGGCTGCGACGAGCACTATCTGGTTCACGTCATGAGAGAGCACGAAGATTTCATTTCCGAACTGGATCTGGTAATGGAATTGGACGGGGCCGTAATAGGCAGCATTATGTACACGAGAGCGAAGCTCGTAAGCGCAAGCGGCAAAGAAAAAAGCGTCTTGACTTTCGGCCCGGTCAGCGTGGCGCCTGAATTTCAGAGAAAAGGGCTAGGCAAAAAACTTATGGAACGTTCCTTCGAAATCGCAAGAACGCTGGGTTACGAAATGATAGTTATCTTCGGAAATCCATCTAATTACGTGAGTGTTGGGTTTAAAAGCTGCAGAAGATTCGGTATAAGTCTTGGAAACGAAATATTTCCGGCCGCCATGCTGGTCAAAGAATTGGTCGAAAAGCCTTCCGAAGGCGAAAAATGGACCTACCGCGAAAGCCCGGCATATAACATAGATAAAGCCCGCGCCGAGATATTCGACGCCGGATTCGAGCCGCTGAAAAAAGAAATCATGCCCAGCCAGGAAGAATTTTTCATACTCAGCAATTCCAGAATAATCACAGAGGCGATATGAGCATTTTAAAAACAGTTCGCTTGACTTTTGAACGTTTTCAGCTTATAATAAGATAAGGAAATGTTTATTTCACGTCGGCTTTTAATTTTATTCGCGAATCGATTTTTGAATAACTGAAAAGGAGAGCGCCGGATATGAACTTTACCGCAGAACTATATTTAATAAACGGTTTAAATTCCGGGAAAATAAATTCCTTTTTAGTTTTATCAGTCATTATCTCTTATTTTCTTCGTCGGTTAATTTGCATACACTGTTATTACGGCTCCGCTTCGGCCGCGGTTATACGCGGGCGCAGGGCGGAGTTTTTTTCTGTCGGGCCGCCTTTAAACGGAGTTTTTTCAGGAGGTGCCAGATGATCAGGTTTATAACGGGTATTAAAGCGTTTTCGATATTGCTATCCGCGTTATTTTTTTATGCGGCCCCTTTGCTGGCCGCTGAAAAAAATGTGGGCGTTCTTTACTGGTCGCAAAATATAGCGGGCCAGGTCGCTATGAGCCGCGGGCTTGAAGACGAGGCCGAAAGAA
>JAKPTH010000447.1 GCA_029571125.1 bacterium | reverse complement strand
ACCGAAAGTCTTATGTATGAAAACAAGGCCGACAAGCTTTTC
This sequence comes from bacterium, assembly GCA_029571125.1. Taxonomy (GTDB): domain Bacteria; phylum Muiribacteriota; class UBA9980; order UBA9980; family UBA9980; genus UBA9980. Next base: position 1,575 of record JAKPTH010000447.1, on the reverse strand, counting down.
GTTTATCCGGACTATATGTTCAGGAACCCGGAGCAGGGAAAGGTCTATAAAGTGAGCTTTTACGTCGAGGATTTTTCGCCGTTTTTTAACCAAAAGGGCAGCGCGGTAAATCCGCAGCCGGATGTGAGGAAGGGCAATATCCGCCAGATAATACTCGAATTCGACGTGAAGGGTCGCGCGGTGCAGTCGCACAGCATGGGCGGAACCACCACTACGACCAATACGGTTTTAGATAAAACGGGCGGCGAAAACAAATAAAGCGGCGGTGACGATGAATTACGCTTATAACGGGCGGATAATAGAAGTGGACCTTTCGATGCAGTCCTACCGGGAGATACTTATAGATCCCGCGCTTGTGAGGACTCGTTTACTGGGTTCCGGTTACGCCGCGCATTATTTTTTAAAATACCTTGATATCGCCGCCGACCCTCTTTCGCCCGCGGCTTCCGTTTTCATACTGGCGGGGCTCGTGACGGGAACGCCTTTTCTGACCGCGTGTAAAATGTCGGTTTGCGGCCGCTCGCCGCTTACCGGTATATGGAATGAATCCACCGTGGGCGGTCATTTTGCGCACATGCTCAAGTGCAGCGGTTATGACGGGTTGATATTGAGGGGCCGTTCGAAAACGCCCATATATCTTTTAATAGAAGACGGCAGGGTTGATTTTAAAGACGCGTCGCATCTGTGGGGCCGCGACACTTTTTACACCGACGAGCGCATAAGGGCCGAAACTAATAATCTGGCTAAGGTTATGTGCATAGGCGCGGCAGGCGAAAAAATGGTGAAAATGGCTTCGATAGTATGCGAGGGGCGCAACGCGCGTACGGCGGGGCGCGGCGGGATGGGCGCGGTTTTCGGCTCGAAAAACCTCAAGGCGGTGGCCGTTTTCGGTCAGAAAAAAATGAGCGTCGCCAATTATGACGGGCTTATCGAAGAGCTCAAAAAAACCACTCTTTCAGTCAAGGAAAAAACAAGTCAGTTTCACGAGAACGGAACTGCGGGCGGGCTCAAAAATTCGGAGCTGCACGGCAATCTGCCTGTAAGAAACTGGTCCGAAGGCAGCTTCAGCGAATCAGCCGAAGACGTTTCGGGCGCGAACCTTATCAGGCTTACATTTGAAAAGCATTACTATTGCTACTCCTGTCCTATCGGATGCGCTAAGATAATGAACGTGATCCATCCGGTTTACGGCCGCTTGAATTCGCATATGCCAGAATACGAGGGCGCCGCGGGCTTTTCTTCGCTCATAATGAACCGCGATCCTTATCTAGTGTGCGCCGCGTGCGAATTTTGCGATAGAGCGGGAATAGATACGATATCGGCGTCTTCGGCTATAGCTTTTGCCATGGAGTGTTTCGAGCACGGGCTTATTTCGTCCGGCGACGCCGGCGGCCTGGATTTGAAGTGGGGCAATCCCGAAGCGGTAATGGGGCTTTTAGAGCAGATAGCGTCAAGAGACAAGCTTGGCGCGATACTTTCCGAAGGGACGCGATCGGCGGCTGCTGCCATAGGCGGAATCGCTCCGGAATTCGCCGTGCACGTAAAGGGGCTCGAGGCGGCGATGCACGATCCGCG
>JAKPTH010000441.1 GCA_029571125.1 bacterium | reverse complement strand
TATATCCTTACATTCGTGCTTTATTACGCAGGAATACTCAACGTAGATACTTTCATGCTATTTTTATGGCTTTCTATAGTTTTAGGCATAGAAATTACCCTTCTTTCGCTTTTAATAGAAGAATTTACCATAAAAAAATATGAACGCAAGATTGACGTTGCGCGTTTATTTTTTTATTCGATAATCGAAAATTTCGGTTACAGGCAGCTTAATCTTTTTTTCAGGCTGAAAGGCTTATTTTCATTTGCCGCAAGGAATAACAGATGGGGCGAAATGGTTCGCAAACCTTTTACAAGAGTATAAATTTGTTTTTCGTAAATGAGTTTGATTCGAACTACTTATCGCCGCGGTATTTTTTTGCGTAATATTCCGCGCCGATTTTATTGAAAATCTCAATAGCGTAAGATTTTTTTGATTCGGCCATGTCGAAAAGCCCGTTAAGCTTCATTATGTTGGCTTCGTCGATAAGGCAAAGCGCGGTTTCCAGAGGCATATTCATCTTTTCGAAATTGATCAGGGCCTGGTTTATAAAACAGGTGGCCCGGTGGTATGTTCCGCCCGCCGTTTCGTAAGCGCATCTTGCCCTTAAAATCATGGATTTAGAGACTATATCTATTTCGCGCGAGTCGATGAGCATCAGCTCGTTGACTATGCTTTGCGCACGCTGGCTTAAAAGATGCGGCGGCGTGCTCTGGATAAGCCCGCAGGCCGAGAGTATGAGCGGCCTTAAAAACTGGCTTTTTTTTGAAATTTCAAAGGATTTGAGATAATATTCATGGGCGTCGGCGTCTCTGGCGTCCATATAATAAGCGTCGCCCAGATAAGCGTAAGCGTGAGCCAGGCCGTAAAGATCCCGCGTTTCGTCGAGTATGGCGATATCTTCCTTTAGCGCGAAATAGGCCGCGCTTATATTGTTTAAAACGGCCTGCACGCGTGCTATATTTCCGTTTAAAATAGCCATGGCTTTTTTGTTGCCAGTATTGAGGGCCACCTGCATGCTCCTGGTGAAAAATGAAAGGGCGGTCTTGTAATTGGCCAGGTTATGGTGCGTCACGCCAAGCGAAGTCCAGATTCGGCTCTGGGCGAGAATATCGGAAATTTTATCGGATATTTCGATGGCTTTTTCATAGCTTTGTATCGCGTCGTTATATTCGCCGCGGCTGTGATGGAGCATTCCGATATAATGATAAGTGTTGGCCAGCATCTTTTTATTGTCAGCCGCCGCGCACAGCTCTTCGCATTTTTTAAGATACGCCAGCGCCTTGCGGAATTCGCCCTGCCTTAAATAAACGGAGGAAAGGCCGCGCTGGGCCGAATCGAGCTCGAGCCAGAGGCCGTCTTCGTTTTTTTTCATCGCGAGGGTCTTGAGACTGTCGCGGTAAAAGATAGACGCCTTTTCGAGTTCCGAACGGTGGTAATGCATTAATGCGATTAAATTAGTGGTTTCTATTCGCTTTTTAGGGTTGGCCATCTGCCGGTTTAAAGCCGACATGAAAGCGTTAAGGGCGGCGTCCCGCTCTTCGCCCGCCAGCGATGGTTTGACCATATAAACGTAGCCCAGCCATTTATAAACTTCCGCGGAGAACGCTCTGGCTTCGGATGAAGCCTGGTCCTGCGGGGCGCTCCGACCGAGCCGCGATAAAATTTTATGCGCGGCGCCGAAGCGGCCCAGCAATATAAGAATTTTGGCATAAATCAGTTCCGACTCGAATTTTAACTCTTCGAGCTTCGCGCTTTTTTCCCGCGCTTTATTCAGAACGGCCATCCGGATGAACCTGATCAGTTTTAAGGCGTTGCCGGCGGCGTCGATTTCGCAAAGGGATTCCGCGAGCCTTCTGGCGAATAAAACCGTTTCTTCGACGCGTCCGGATTTCATGCTGTGATAAATGAGCCGGCCGAGGCCTATATTTGGCAGACTGCCCGCGGCCCGGATATAATGCTCTATTATTCTGCCGTTATAGACGGCGCATTCCTCTTGAGCGCATAGCGAAGCGGCAAGCGTAGCGCAGCGCGGCGCGGCGAAGCGGAAAATTTCACCGTGCGGGCTCTGGAAAAGAATTCCGGCGTCCCTCAATTTTAAAAGCGAGTTTTTTATTTCGGCCGGGCCGGATTGCAGGCAGGCCGATATTTCTTCACATCTGAAACCGCCGTGAAAAATCGAAGCGGCTTTTAAAACTTCGCGCGTTACGGCGTCCAGGTTTCCGGCCGCCGCGCCGGGCAGACCGGCGGGGCCGCAGCCTGAGAGGGCTTTTTTTATCGAGCCGGGCTCGTAGCCCGGTTTAAGTTCGTACTTGGATGAAGCCGGGTTGTAATTTAATAACGCCGAGCTTTCAAGAAATTTTACAGCCAGCTTTATCGCGCTGCGGCTTCCGCCGCAAAGCTCCTCGAGAAAAGCGGCGTCTTCCGAAGAAATATTTTCAGTGCGCACGATCTGAGAAAAATCGCTCCGGCCGGCGGGTTCAAGCTTGAAATGGCCGAAAACCGATTCCCCGAGAGCCGAGGAGAGCCACGTTCCGGGAGGCGAATCGATCGAATAGGAAAGCGCGAACAGGATTTTTTTGTTTTTGACGTTACGGCAGATATAGTTTATTAAAGAAACGCTGTCTTCGTCCAGCGATGAGCAGTTTCCGACGTGGAAAACTATATCGTTTTTTTCGGATATGCAGGAAATAATATTTATTATCTGCTGAAAAAGCTCGGCCTTGCCTGATGAACCGGAATCATGGCGCTTGAAGCCGTAGAAGCTGGTCAACAGGTCGAACGGATGCGGCGAGCCGGCGCCGCCGCAAATTTTAAGGGCCGCCGCGATTTTATCCACGCGGTTCGCGTCGATATCGTTGAAATTGTTAAAACTATCTCTGGCAGAGTAGATTGCATAAAAAAAGGCGCCGCACGGGACCAGATAGGGATACGGCGAGTCGGCCGCGCCTTCCATGAAAACGGCGTCCGAAAGAGCGCCGCAAAATGATTTAAGCGCACCTGACGCCGCCGCGAAATCGTTTTCGTGCTCTAAAAAAACCGCCGCGGGCGAATCGTGAGATTCGTACACGGGCTTTAAATCGCCGGCGAGCTTTTTATCGAAATAAAAAATACTATCGTTCATATACATAGTCCGATCTACTCTGTTATATAATACCAATTATTGAAATATTAACATAAAAATTTCTAATTTTAAAGTAAAATTTATATTTTCCGATAAGAATTAATATGAAGACAAATAACATGCAATTAAATAAATCCAAACAGGCGGGGCCGGGTTATATAAATATCTTAATTATATTTGTTGCGATATCGGCGGCGGCGTTTGCGGCCGGCTGCGCAGAAAGCCGCGTGAATTCAATGACTACCGACTCGCCGTATTTGAATTCCGAAAAACCCATGCTGGCGATTAAAAATGAACATTTCGGCGGCGGCTATACCCTGGAAAACGGTAAACGCTCGTATTTCGCCGGCGGAGAAATTTTTAATTTCGGCAATCAGCCAGCATATTCGGTCAATATCAGGGTCAGAATATACGGAGCCAGCGGCGCGGCTTATGACGATCACATAATTCGCCTCGGCGATATAGGCCCCGCCAAATCAGCGGCTTTTGAAGAAAAATTCGAGGCCGCATCCGATTACGGTATGTCGGAAGTCACGCTAACTTATCAGGACGATTCCAAAATAAACACGATGGTTTTAAAGCCCGCGGTCAAAAATATTAATAACCTCGACAAAAATAGCTATTAAATATTTCAGATTGCGGCCGATACTTTTAGTGTAAGTCGAACGCAAGCAAAATTAATAAAAAAGGGGATGAGGCGGATGACAATAGAAATATTCTTAAAAGAAAACGGATATTCAGACGTAGAAATCAATCATGAAATAGTTGGAGTAAATATCGCTAAACCTGAAAATTTTGTGCGCGGAGTTTTGACTAACTACCTTGGCAAAAATTCTAATTTATAAATTTTTGCTAAAGGTTTTTAATTTTCTTCCGATATTTAGTTTTGAAAAGCGATTAAAAACGAATACAAAATATAAGATCGAACGGGAAATAAAAAACGAAAACATATGCAATAGGATTACAGGCGAACGTTTCAATGGGTAAAACAAGCATTTTTGGAGTAAGAATTAAAGTTCTTTTAAAAAATTCGAAGGGTTATTTTAATATCGAATGTAAACGCTTTAGTTTATGAAAATCGGGTTTTCCGGGGCCGAAAATTGCCCCGAGACCGCAACAATTGTACACCGCACTATTCGAAGCATTATTTGTAGCATTTTATTCGGCGCAGAAGTCACAGCATTATAAATTGAAATCGGTTTTAAAATAAAAATTCGAAACTTACATCACGCTGATATCATTATCCGGCGCATTAACAATTTGAATAAATCCATTGAATAAAAAAGGCTCGTAGCGATACGGGCCTTTTTTATTTTTTGCCGCCGCGAAAATTTAACCGTCGGCTTTATGCATTTTATTGTAGCATTCGACGAAGCTTTTATAATCGAGATTTAAACCCGATGGCCGCGGCTCTATAACGATTTCCGAATCACTATCATCGAAAGGCGTCTCGATTTTAAGGTTTATGAATCCGTAAAGGAAAAGATGCTTGAGCAATTTCAAAACGTATGCGACGCTAGAGTTCTCTTTTAACTTTGAAGGCGCGTGCCTGCCGTACGATTTTATCGCGGCCATAAGCTCCGCGGGACCGGTTACCGCTTCCAGCGCTGATTCTTCGGATAGACGCGCCAGCACGAAGTAAAGCTCGTTCAGATCGTGTTCGATATTTTCCGTGATGCGCTCGATCTGTATCTGGCTAATGATCCTTTTAATCTGAGGCGAATTGGTTTCGCTTCTTATGAAAGAACAGGCCCTGTGCCAGTTCAAGAAGGAAAATTCGCGCATATAATAAAAGTCGTTCGGCGACATGTCGTGGAAGTCGGAAATCGGGAGCGCTATGGGCCTTCCTTCTTTGAACCCGTCGATGTCGTAAAGGCAGCGGAGCATATTTTTGCGTATTCTGGCAAGCTTTTTAAGCGAATCAAAAACGTCCGCTTCGGTTTTGACGATGCTTATCCCCAGCTTTACGGGGTCTTTAGCCAGCCGATAAAGCGCGTCCATGAGTTCGTAGCGGTCCGTAATTCGCACCAGACCTCTTTTTAAAAGGCCCCTGAAATCGAATTTTTCGTTTCGGTCATGCGGACGGTCGAAAAAAAACTTTATAATGCCGGAATCGCTTAATTCGCAGAGAAGCGAAGCGTCGGTTTCATATGCGGCGCCTGCCGCGTCTTTATTTTCGGCCGCGCTTAACTGTATTGTCCCGCGTTCGGCAAGTATCGCCAGGCATCTTGCCGCGGACGTTTTTGAAAAAGCCGAAGCCGGAAGATAGCTCGCCAGCTCTTCAAGGCTTATAGCCTTTCTGGCGGCGTTTTGCGAAATAAAGGCGTCCAGGAAGGCCGCTTCGTTATAAAAAATTTCCGGCAGCTTCAAATGAGGAGTTTCTCCGCTGGAATAATAAGTGAATATGGCCGTGCGGGAAAAGAATTCGAACTCACGGGCGTAAGACGCCGTGAGCCTGAGATCGCCGTCGATTCCGGAGACGGCGGTGAGATGTATCGACGCTTCGGCGGCCGGGTTTGTTTCGATTATATTTTTTATCGCGGCCTGCGCGTTTTCATAGGATATGCAGTAAAGCGCGGCCGGAATAGCTTCTTCTTTGAGCGCGCTGCGGATGTTGTGCCAGAAAACGTCCGCGAGCTCTTTCTGCGAGCAGACTATGTGCAGGCGCGCGGAACTTGTGGAGATATTTCGGGCTATTTCGGAATATAGCTGTTCGTATGAGCCGCAGTTTGTTCTTTCTTCCCGGGGCGAAATAGAAATTATGTTAATGGCGTGATCGAAATTTTCTCCGAATGAAAGCCATTTTCGATATTTTACGGGGTTAAAGTCGGCGGAATTAAAAAACATGAAACGCGCCTGATAATTTATAAGTAAAGTTTCGGAATGCTTGAGGCCGTTTTCGCGCGGGGAAAAATTTTCAAACTCGTCGCCGATCAGAAGAATTACGCGTTTTTTTTCGCTTTCATAATTGTCGTCGAATAATCCTGCGCGGTATAAAAAGCCGTCGAACCGGGTTTTATGAAACCGTTCGCCCAGATAAACGATGACGTGCTTTTTAAACCGCCTGTAAAGCGACATTAAAATGGCCGACATGGCTGTTTTTTCGGAAACTTCGCTGCGCCCGGCGCAAATGGTCCTTATTTTTTTATCTATTATGTTTTCGAAGGTCTGCTGCCAGATTTTTTGCATGTGCTGGTAGGACGAGCAAAAGCATATATCGTATTTGCCCAGCACGGCCGGGGCGTCAGGACTGTCGTAATAAGCCGCCGGAGGGGGCGCGTTCAAAAAGCTCATGCTTTCGTGATCGCCGTAAAACGCGTTCATGTATTCAATTTCGTTCGAGTAAAATTTGAGCCTTTCGATATTGTAAAATTCCGACCCGCGCGCGAAAGCGTTTTCGCACAATTCCGTGGAAACGATCATCCAGAAAATATTGGCGCTGTATTTGATCATGATATTTTTCAGCGAAGCCAGCATCGAAAGCGCCTGCCTCTTTCCGCGGTAGTGATAATTGATGACTGCGCAGTCTACGTCGATAAGCTCCGGCTCTATGTCTGAGACGAGGTTAATGTAGCGGTAAGCGGTTTCGGGATTATTTTTTTCGATGAAGGGCCTGTCCGGATAATCGAGAAAAAATACTGCGGTTTTTTTTGAATTCGAAGCGAACTTGTTTAAAATATTTTTATACTCGGCCTCGTTTTCGGACTGGATCATGATATTGGCCATTATCGCGGCCGCCTGGAAATATTTTTGAGACAAATCCGCCCGCCTGAAAAACTTGAAAAGTCCCGACAGTTTTTTTTCATAGTATCCGCCGGGGTCTTCTTCGCTGGTGAAATAAATTTTTTTGATATGACGGTCGAAAATTACTTCTTCGCTCCAGTTTTCGTTGATCAGCGACATTCCCGGGCCTTCCGGGCCGCTATACAGCCTGGCTTTCAAAGCGCTTTTTGAATTCAGGCATTTCATGGCCAGCTCGAATGTCTTTTGCAGCCGAGGATAGTAAATCTCGCCTGAACGTAAAATATCCGAGCAGTGAATTAGCCTGGCGCAGAATTTTTTAATCAGATTTCCGTCGTCCGTGAATCCCGCGAAATCGTCGAACAGGCTTTTAACGCCGTGAAGCGAAGCGGCGAAAATCCCGAGCTTGTTTCTGGCTTCTTCGGACAACGACGAATCCCCGAGGAGTTTTTCGGCCGCGGCCTCCGCGTCGCCGAGCGATACGTAGCTACGGTGATAAGACTCGCCGCAACGGTAAAAGCCGGCGGCTCCGCAAAAAATATGCCTGTGCTCCCTGAAAGGCGCCGGTTTTTCGTTAAGCGAAGCCGCGAAGAAAAAATTGCTGAAGGGAGAAATATAAAAACCGCGGCCGCATTCGGAGTAGCGGGCGAGTATTGCGCTGATTTTGCAGGATTTTTTTTCGGGGCAGCTTTCGTAATTGCAGTCGCAGGCGCGGAATTTGATTTTTTCGGCCAGGCTTTCTCCGAGGGAATCCGATTCGCCGCCGAACGATCTGGCTCCGGAACTCATGGAGAGCACGACCGAAAGAATATCGAAGGATTCGCTTTCGCTTGATGAGGGAAGCGATATGAGTTCGTTGACTTTTTTCAGGCAGAATACGCCGCCGATGTCTTCGAAATCGAAAATGTCGTTGCCTGCATAACCGAGCTTTTTAAGGATAAATTCGAGAATTTTTTTGTAATAGGCGGTTTTAGAAGCCTCCGTGAATATGTGGACTCCGCACCTGGCGTCGATTTCTTCTTTGCGCTCGCGAAGGTAATTGTATATGAAAATGTCGGCGCAGCCGTTTATAAGAAAGCGCTCTCCGTCTTCTTCCTGACCGCGGGGCGGCATGTCTATGTTTTTGAAGCTGATCACGAAAGGCCACAGGCGGCTTTTATCGTCGTCGGCGGAGCCGCCGCCGAACGAAACCGCCCGCGCGTAAGAAAGAAAGAGGTTGAACTTTCTGCCGCCGGTCCTGAAAAGTTCGTAAAGCTTTAAAATTCCTGAATAAGACCCTTTTTCCGTTCCGTCGGCGCATTCGTCGGCCTTTATGAACAGATGCGGCATTTTATGGATATTTATTCTGCCGAGAAGTGAAACCAGTATTATAAATCGGCACAGCGCTTCGTCGGAGTGCTTGCAGCCTAGAGGGTTTTCAGCGATATGGATCGCGTAGCGCTCCGGATTTATGAATCCAAGGTGCTTTTCGTGGATTATTATTTTTCCGGCGAAGACGGATCGCAGAAAAGCGTATTCTTCATCTCCAAGGTCGCGGGAAGCGATTATTAAGACTTCGCCGGATACCGAAGCTGAAACGAAATTTTTGATTTTTTCTTCTTCGTTCAGAAAGGCGTTCAGCGCTCCGTGATTTAAAAAACCTTTGTAAATATTCAACGCGACGGCTTTCTTATCGTCGGCGCATTCTTCGCCTTTTCTTTCATGCGGCATCGCGCAGATAATGTATGGCGAGTTTTTTAGCGCGTTGAAAAAAATCGTGAAATTGGCCGACGAAAATTTATTGGCTCCTGTGAAGCGTCCGGATTCTATTTTTTCTACGATTTCAGAAGCGACGTCGTAACGGTTGAGCATGATTAGATTTTTAGCCGCCAGCTCCATTATGGAGTAATTTTCCTCTTCCGTCGGCGCGGCGTTTTTTGCCATAAACGAGTCCAGGACTTCGAGGCTTTTCGAATAAAGCTTTAATGAATAATGGCATCTGGCGCTTAAAATTGCGGATTCGAATCCGGCTTCGAGCTCTTTAGCGGGAGCGGAATTGAGGTAAACGATGGCTTCGTTGAAACGGCCTTTCGCGTAAAGAAGCGACGCCAGCCTGTAGAGCGCTTCGGCGTCGTCCGGGACCACGCCGGCGTATTTTATTAGAGTTTCGATTGCGAGATCGCTCTCGGAAAAGTGATATTCGTAAAGGTTGGCGAGGTCCATCAGCGCCAGGCCGTAATCGACGGTTTTGCAGTCCCGGCCGGGCGCGATTTCAAGAGTCTTTTCCAGCAGCCCGCGGGCCGTTATGAAGTCGGAAACGCGCATTTTCGAGCACGCCATCTTATAAAAGCAGCCGGCCTGAGTTTCGGCGTCTTTGCAGCAGAAAGAAGCCTCCTTGTAATATTCGAAGGCGGGTTCGTAGCAGTCCAGGTAAAAGTTTGATTCAGCCGCTATGTATAAAATTTCGTAAAGAAAATTATTGAGGTCGAAAAGGCTTTCTATGTATCCTTTTATATAAAACGGATCGATGATGCTGAATTCGACGGGCGGCAAAAGCTTTATGTCGTCCCTGCGGGCGCTCATGCTTTCGATCAGGTTTCTGGCGTCCTGCGCGGCTTTTTGATATTGAGCCGCTTCGAAAGAAAATTTGAGGTCCACGAGCTTAAAGTAATGATAGCCACTGCCGCCGGAAATCTGCTGAGCTATGTAACTGTGGGCTTCCGCGTGGTTTCCCTGCGCGGCGGCGGCGATGGCGAGAAAAAGCGACGAATACGGCTCCAGATGCCTTTGAGCGAGGCACTTTATAAAGCCTTCGCGCGCTTTCGAAAATTCCCGGAGCTTGAAGCGTATCACGGCGGCTATGAAATTAAGCTCTGACACGAATATGCGCCTTTGCCTCAGGTCGTGGATCTCGAGGCCGCTTTTCACCAGGAGGGAGTCTATACAATCGAGCGCGTCGGCGGAACGGTTTTCGGACAGGGCGAGTTTTAGCGTTTCCAGCCCGGAGCGCGTGTCTTTATTAGACAGAAACCTTTCTATGAAATTTACGGTCAGAGAGTAAATCGTCTGCAAGCTCAATCCTTGTAATCTTTTAAAGTTCCGCTGTTGCGGAACTGGTAATTTATATTCACCGCTTCGTTATATTCCGCGTAAAGCGTGCCCCAGATGCCGTCCGAATTTGATTTGACGCCCTTTTTGCATACGCCTTCCATGAACGTGCGGGTGATTATGTTTTTATAAACGTAAAACGCCGGCGTCGGCGAGTAATCGTAGGTGTGGGTGTTTAAGGAGTATGAAAGGTTTATCAGCGGCATTTTATGGTTGAGCGCCCAGCGGTAGACCAGATATATGAAGTCTTCGGCGTATTCGTCGATATAAATTACCACGGAGTCCCAGAATTCGGCTATTATGGTTTTTTTTCGCACCTTGCACATCTTGGCGTACTGGTTATATGAAAAAATATCTTTCAGCGAGTAAATCAGAGCGCCGAAGGCGATATTTTTATTTTTAAGCTTCTGGATTTTTTCAAATAATTCGTAGTCGGCGGGGGTAGATACGCCGTTTTCCAGAACGACCACGGTAGCCGGCGATATTTTCGATACCTGGCGCGCTATGAGCGAAAAGCAGTCGAGCCAGTCGTCAACTTTTGCTGCGTGCGTGAGCTGCTCCTGAAGGTCTATGAGAGGCTCGCGTATGACGCACGCATAATCGGGCTTGAATTCGCCTATTATCTCGGTCATGGCCTGCTCGCAGTGGTAGCGCCATGTGAGAAAATTGACTTTTCCGAATATTCTCCCAGTGCGCGGCTGGAAAGTGTAGTCTTCGCCGTACCACTCCCTGACGCCCAGAAAAGTTATGTAAAGCTTCATCCCTCTTTTTTTTATGGCGTCGAGCGTTTCTTTTATTTCGTTTATGCGTGAAGTGTTTTTATATACCCAGTAATCGAGCAGCACCGTTATTTTAACGGTATTTACGCCGATTTTTTCGGCCCAGTCGAGTTCCCTTGCCACTTCTTCCTTCGAGCGCCACGAGCTCCAGACGCTGTCGACGCTCATATAGTTGAGCGTTATGGAAAAATCGAATCCGCCGTCGATGAAAATCGTGTGATCGAGAGAATTGTAAAACAGGAAATAAGCCGGTTTTATAAGGTTGGTCCGCACCTTCTGCACGGCGGTTATTATCGACTGGAGCTTTGAATATATTTCAAAAAGCTGGACTTTGATTATGTCTCTGTCAAGTTTGCGCACGTCCCAGACTTCTTTGACGAGAAACATCATGTCGTTTTTTAAAAATCCTATGTCTTTTTTCAAATCGCGCACGAGTATGGCGTACCGCTTTCCGTCGAGCCCTTCCGGTATATTGCTTTCTATAAAGGAAACCAGGCCCCATAAGTAAAAGAAAGCCCACACGTTCATTTTAGATATCTCGCGGTCGGAGGGGAAAAAGCTTTTAACGAAATTATCGCTGTATCTGGAAGGCGGCCATGAAAGTTTGTATTCGATATCCGCGCCGCGGGCCGGCGGCGCCGCCAGGCAGATGAATACCGCGATCATGGCCGCGGCGACGTATTTTTTCATCTGGCCTTTTTCACCACTCTGTCGTAAAGCCCTGCGTCTTTAACCCTCAGCGAGTTCAAAAGCTCGTCGTAATTTTTCTGCATATTCATTTCGCGGTATATTTTAAGGAGACCCGTATAAGCCTCTTCGCATTTATCGTCGATTTTAAGTACCCTGCTGTAATGAAAACTGGCCGCGGCCAGGTCTTTTTTTTGAACGTACACGAGCGCCGCGCCCAGGTGAGCGCTCTTATAGCCGGCGTCGAGCGATATCGCCTTGTTGTAATAATCCGCCGCGGAATTGTAGTCGCGCTGCAAATAATAAACGTAGGCGGCGTTATTGTAAAGCCTCGCGCTTGACGGAAAGCGGGAAATGCCCTGCGAATAGGAATTTAACGCTTCGGCCGGCATTTTCATGTCTAGAAAAACGTTGCCGAGATTGATATAAGCCATGGCCATGGCCTGCTGCGGCCCGTTGAGGTCGAGCGCTTTTTTGCAGAATTTGAGGGCCTTTTTATGGTCTTTGCTCATTATGAGCGAATCGACGTAAAGGTTTAAAAACTCCAGGTTATCGGGATAATTTTTTAATATCTGCTCGTAGCTGGAAGCGGCGCGCTTATAGTCTTTCAGGCCGGAGTAACATTTTGCCGTCAGCAGGTAAATATCTGGCGTGGCCGGCCCGGCTTTGGCCGCTTTTTTTAATAGCGCCAGAGCTTCCAGAAAACGGCCAGAGGCGCTGAGGGAATTGGCTTCTCCGAGTATCTGGGCGGGCGTATTTACGGGCGCGCCGTCGAGCACTTCCGCGGTGCCTTCGGCGTCGAGCGTTTTAAATGAAGCCGCGATTCGTTCGAAATCGTCCGCGACGGGCGAATTGGAAAAAGGCCTCGGAACCTGCCAGCTTATTTCGTAGAGGTATTCGGTTTTTAATTTATAAAGGCTCACTTCGTAGACCGTTTCCTCTGAAACCGCGTCGGAGAATTCGCGGCAGACTTTAATCTCGTCAGTGCTTTCCGCGGACGTTTTCGGGCCGCCGGTTATTTTTGAAACATAGTTGAGGCGGTAATATGGCAGCGCCGACATTTTTTTTTCTATCTGGTCTATGATCGATTGCAGCGGCTGGCCTTTAATTACGAAATATTTGCTTATGACGAGCGCAGGCAGGAAGCGGTAATTGTCGTTTTTTTTCGGCGTTACCGTTACCGCGCCTCCCCTTTTGGCGCTCAGTTCGTAAGTTCTGGGATAACTGAGAGCGAATCCGTAGAAAGCGTTTTCATATTTTTTCATTCCCGAACCGGCGTCGCGCGTTTCTTCGCCGCCGGATATTATGGGCTGGCGGTCCCTGGCCATGCATATCGATTCCCCGCAAGACCACGCGAAAAGGGCCGCGACCAAAACGGCCGTGAGAGATGTTTTTATAAAACCATACGCCGGCCGGTCAACGGCGCGGCAAGCAATTTTTTTCTTCTTTTTTATTGATTGCATATAATAGTTCAATGCTTGTGTCCGCCTTTATTAAAATAATGAAAGTAATTCTATCAAAAAGTATGCTCGGCTGTCAACTTTTTAAGAAGTTATAATTTTTTTCTTGATTAATGAACGAGCTTTTGGTATAATCATTTTTTAATGTCGTTTTATTATAAAAATAAACAAAAAAAATAACAAGGAGTTAATCATGCTAGTCAATCTGCTTTATTTTCTTCACTTTTTAATTACATTAGGCCTTATCGTCGTCGTTCTGATGCAGGCCGACAAAGGCTCCGGCCTTTCCGGAGCGTTCGGCGGCGGAGCTTCCCAGACAATATTCGGTTCGACGGGCGGCATCGATTTTATCGGAAAAATAACCACCACCCTCGCAATACTTTTCATGCTCACATCGCTCGGCCTTTGCGTCGTTCTGACCCAGCCTTCCGAAGCCGGAAAAACCAATGTTCGTCAGAGCGCAGGTCCCCGCGCGGCGGATCATGTCCCTTCGGTAGACTAATTAAATACTTAGTACAGTTGTCATGAGGGTAAATAATGAGTAATTTCAAGCTGGAATATTCCATAGAGTACAATCAAATCAAAGAACGGCGCCGGCTGGCAAAGAATATGCTCAATACCAGCGGCGATTTCGCCGCAAGTTTCGTTAACGTGGTGAGCGCGGTCATCAAGCAGCTTCCTTCTGAAAAACTGCCGCACGACAACGCCACAGAACTGCTTTCGCGCAGAAACGAGCTCTTTTCAAAGGTAATAACCCCCGAAAGCCTCGACAACGCCATAAGCGAAGTATCTTCCAGCATAGTAAAAAACGTCGTCAACGTTTGCACTATCGCTAATTATTCATTTGCCGAATACCTTTTCTGGCTTGAATGCGAATCGGCCGAATTAAAAAAATACCGCGTAGGCACCGGTACCGAAGATTCGAGCATAAGGCTCGCGCGCACCATAAGGCGCAGGGGAGAAGAATGCTATAAGGCCGGAAACTTCAACGAAGCCATTAAAATTTTTAAGGAAGCCGATGAAAAGTATCCGGGCGATTTTACCGTTCATTACCAGCTCGGCCTGATATATTTTTTTGAAAAACCCGATTATCCTATCGCGCTGGAATATTTCAGAAAAGCGAGCAAATATTCTCAAAACAAATCGAAACAGGTTTTCATTAACAGCATGATTTTTACCGGCCTTCTTTTGAGGCTCTGCGCACATGCTTCTTCCGATATGAACATGTTCAGCGAAGCTTATCAGGCCGTAATCCAGGCGTATAATTCCGATCCTTCCTACGTATTTTCTATTTACGCTCTCGTGCAGGCTAATACCTTCAATTCGTCGTCTAAAAAGGAATCGCTTAACCTGTTAAAAGACCTTATCAAAAGGGAAAAATATTTTACCATTCAAATAATTTACGACAGGGCTTTCGACCCTGTTCTTGACGATATCGAAGCCCTTTACGAATCGCTTCTGGGCGACGCCCTTAATTCCGTCAACCAGACATTCGCCAAGATAGATTCCATGCTTGAAGAGCTTTCTAAATCGGTCAAATTTCTTACTATTCCAGCTAAACTCGCCGGAATAAAGAAAGATTACGAAGAAATTAAAAAAATGATCGAAAAAAGAAACTGTTTCGACGTTATTTCGGCTAACGATAAAGCCGGTTCGATTTTAAACAGCTTAAGCGATTTTTCGGAAGAAGTCAAAAAAAACAAGGCTTATTTCGAAGTGCGCGACCTTGTGGAAACCCTTTCTAAAAGATTTAACGACGAATATAAAGACGCCGTGAAATCGCATACCAAAAAAGAAGAAAAATGCACCGCCATGAAGGCGGGCCTGGCGGAGATAAATAAAAATTATCCCGTCGCCGAGGGTGAACGCACTATAAAAAACAAAAGCACCAACGCCGATGAAATAGTCCCTGCCACGGTAGGCTGGCGTCAGGGCAAGATGTTTCTTGTGATTAAATTCATTTCCGGATGCTTTGCGTTTACTATAGTTTACGCGGCCATTTTCATAGCGTTCCTTTTCATGCGTGAAAAATTCGAGCAGCAGATATGGGTGCCCGTATCGCTCGTGGTTTTGAATATGCTCTTCATTCCAATATACGGAAGCATCTTTGCTGAAATTTATTATATAGTCATAGAAAACAAGCGAAAAAACCTTATAAATTCCATTACGCGCCTTGAAAAAGAACTCGAACTCAATAAAACGCGCATTAATGAAATCGACAAAAGTCTTCGCGAAAAATATTCCAATATGGTTTTAGAGCAGATAAAAGTGTCCAAGTTCACCGCTTCTCAAATGCTGGACGCTGGCATTGAAGGCAGTTTTGAAAAGATCAAGGCGCTGATGCCCTGATTAAAATGCAAGGAAATCTTGATGCAGGAATTCACTCTTGATAGTTCGGTCGAGTATCAAAAACTAAAGGAAATAAGAAAGATAATAAGCAGCGTGACCGACGGCGGGCAGGCGTATACCAACCCTGTTTTTACCGCCGTTTCGCTTATTGTCAACAAGCCCGACCGCGATGTGGAGATCATTCGAAATCTTTCAACCGCGGATAACGGCGCTTCCGCTCAGGAATCGCTCAACAAAGAACTCGTGCTCGTCAATAAAAAGAAGGAAATGCTTTCGCTTATAGCCCGTCCAGAGCTTATAAGCTCTTTTCTCGGCGAATTCAACGTCAGGCTTTCTAAAAATGTCTATTCGATATATGCGGTTTCTAACTTCGCTTTTGCGGATTATATTTTCAGATATGAATGCGAAACCGAAGACCTCAAAAAATTTCGCACCGGTCCGAACGAGGACCCGCAGGCTGTTTTGATTAGAAACATCAGGCGCAAAGCCGAAGACGCTTACCGCAACAATAAATTCGACGAGGCCATCGTTTTTTTTAACGAAGCCATCGGCAAATATCAAAACGATTTTACTATTTATTATCAGCTCGGCCTTATTTATTTTTTTGAAAAAGCCGATTTTAAGCGCGCGATGGAAAATTTCAGACTCGCGAGCAAATACGCCCAGAACAAATACAATCCTATTTTTATTCACGGCATGGTCTTTACCGGACTTTTGCTCAAACTTTACGCGCTCCACGTTAAAAATCTCGATATGCTCAATGAAGCGTATCAGGCAATTTATCAGGCTTACGCCGCCGACACCGGCTATAACTTTTCAAAATACGCACTGGCGCAGTGCACGGCGGCTATGGCGGTGCGCAGCGATCTTGTGGCGCAGGCAAATTCGCTTATCAAAAACCTGGTTATGGCGGACAAACTTTTTGCTATCCAGATACTTTACGACGTGGCCTTCAATTCTTATATCGATGAACTGGACAAGCTTTTTAAAACCATTTATAACGAGTTTATTAACAACGTCACCAGGCTTTTTGAAAAAATAGACCTGGCGCTGGACCTGGTTTCGAATAATCAGCAGTATCTTACCATACCCGCGAGGGTCGGTTCTATCAAAACGGAATATAAAAAACTCGTCGAGCAGATAAACAATAAAAAAACTTTTTTCGATATAGACCAGTCTTACGGTGCGAGTTCTCGTATCGCGGGCGAGCTCGAAGAGATGGCGAAAGAGATCGAGCGCAATAAAAAGTATTCCGAAACTAGAGCCATAGTCGAGGCGGCAATCAAAAATTATAAAGAGGAATTCCAGGAGCTTACAAAGCATTACAGCGACACCGAAGTCAGGTTTCAAGAGCTTAAAGAACAATACCTCAAATTAAATTCTTATTATCCCAATCCAGAGTTCGACGAATTGGCGGTAAATATATTCAATAACGCCGATTTGATAATCGACGCCGAGAGAAAGTTCTGGCGCGAGGGCGGCCTTTTCCTTTTAATCAAAATCCTTTCCGGCGTTTTGACTTTCGTTTTTTTGTTTTTAATTATAGTAGTTCTGTCTACGATCTTTTCAAAAGGCATAGGAAGCTTTTTCGGCGTCGTGGGAGTGCTGATCGCCCTCGTTTTTATGCCGCTTTATGCCACCGTGCTTGCGGAAATTTATTATAATGTTGTTGAAATTAAAAGAAGAAATCTTCTGACCGACCTAAAAAAATATAAGGGCGAAATAGATATCAATAAATTAAAGATTAGCGAGATCGATAAAAAAATATCGGTTAAGTATATCACTCTTATTTCAGAACAGACTAAACTCACGCAGTTCGTATGTGAAAAAATGTTCGAAGCCTGTCTGGAAGGTAATTTTGAACAGATCAAATCGATGATATGATTTTTTTGCGCAGGCCCGGGCCGGCGCTTTTATTGGCTGTAAATAACTAGATTTGCGAGAGAAAATAAATGGCCGGTTTCAGTTTAAACGAATCAATCGAATATCTTCAGATTAAAGAGAAGTATCAATTCATTAACAAATCCATTTACAGCTCTTCCGGACCTGATGTTTTAGCATCTGTGGCCGCCATCACGCCGGTTTTCATAGGCAATATATCCAAGCCGGGAATGGCGCTTATCGCGGCCCACAGCACTCCTGAAACGCACGCTAAAAGGGCCGCCATATGCCAGACTTTATTTACCCCTCAATTTTTAGAAAGCAAAGCCTCTTCGTTTAAAGCGGAAGTCCTTCGCAACTACAATATTTTATATTCCATATCCAATTATTCGTTCGCGCCGCTTTTATTTCAGCTGGATTGCGAAACTGAGGAACTCAAAAAATTCAGGTCCATAACGCAGCCGAATGAAGATCCGCGTTTGAAAATGTCCAGGATCCTCAGGCGCAAAGCCGAAGAATCATACAGAAACGGCCAGTGGGATGAAGCTATCAGGCAGTTTAACGAGTCCGACGAAAAGAACGAATCCGATTATACCACTCATTACCAGCTCGGCCTTATTTATTTTTTTGAAAAAGCCGATTATAACGAGGCGTGTAATTCGTTTAAAAAAGCGGCCAAGCTTTCCCAGAATAAGTCGTCCGTCGTTTTCATCTGCAGCACGGTTTTCTTCGGCCTTTTGTTGAGACTGTTCGCCACGGTGACACGCAGCCAGAACCTGCTGGAAGAATCCTACAGCGCCCTTGCGCAGGCCTATAACCTCGACAATCAGAACCCTATGGCCAACTACGCCCTTGCCCAGTCGTGCGCATCTCTCGCTCAAAAATCCAACTTCGCCGGTTCCGCCAAGGATTTAATAAAAAGGCTCGTCAAAATCAATGAATTTACCGCGCTTCAGATGATATACGACGTGGCCTTTGACGCTTTTCTGCCGCAGATAGAAGAAGCTGTTTCGTCTCTGATCACCGAGATGAAAAATTCGTCCATCGACAGTTTTAAAGAAATCGACGATTCCATCGACAGGATATCTCAGATGAGCAAATATCTCGGAAACGCTCCGAAGCTCGCCGCCATTAAAAACGAGTACCGTCTCCTTCAGGACCGCATAAATAACGTAAATTACTTTGAAATGAAAGATATCCAGCATAATTCCAAAAGAATACTCCAGGAGTTCCAGGCTATTTTTCAGGAAGTAAACGAAAACAGAGCGTATTATCAAATAAGGGAAGCTGCCGAAGAAGTCATAAAAGATTATAAGGGCGAAGAGGATTCGATCCGCGCCCCGCTGTTATCGCTGGAGGCCGATCTCAAATCCGCGGTCGTTGAATTTGAAAAACTCGAAAAAACTTATCCGCCGGACCGCGAAGAACAGATAATAAAAAAAAAGGTGGTCATAAAAGGCAAAGTCGAGACGGTCGATCAGAAGGTCGAAGCTTCGATAAGCTGGAAAAAGCAGAAAATTTATCTGTTTATAAAATCGCTTATAGGCTGTATTTTTGCGGTTATGGTCGTAGTGGCGGTCATATGCCTTTTTATGTTCATGAAAGTCGAGATAAAGCCGGTTTCTTATGTCATGTTCGTAATTTTCATGCTTTTCACTCCTTTATACGGCAGCATAGGCGGCGAAGTATATTATCTTAACATAGAAGCGAAGCGCCGCCGGCTCCATGAAAAAGTTGAAAAGCTCGAAAAGCTTATAGAAGTGAAGAAACCGCGCGTCGAAGAGGATATAGTAAAATTAAAGGAAAGATACGCCAAGGCGCTTTCTGAAAAAACGAAGCTCGCTTTCAACGCTTCGCTTCAGATCGTGGAAGTTTCTCTGAAAGGCAATTTCGAACAAATAAAGCGCTACCTCGTCAATACTTAATCCATCATATAGGTGAACGAAACGCGGTGCGTGGAATTGAGCGTGTCGTGGTTTCTGAATCCATAATCCAGTTTTATATTCTTGAATTCGAATCCGAACCCCGTTGAAAAACGCGAAGGGTATGTGGAATAGCCGGCGCGTATCTTGAAATTGCGCGTCAGCTTGAACTCTTCTCCGATGTTGAAGCTGCCTTTGCCTTCAGCCGACTGTTTGCTGTAATCGAGGCATAAAGTCAGGCTTTCTTTGGGATTGAAAGCTATTCCGGCTTTGTAAGTTTTAGGCACCACTTCGTTCATCTTGGGGTTGTTCAGGTTAAGGACTGAAATGCCTGCCGTCAGGTTTTTTTCGAACCTTACCATAAATCCGAAGTCCATCGCGAACCCCGTTCTGTCGGGAGTGTTGGCGATGAACGATGAAAGCTGTTTTAGCGTCAGGCCGAAATGGTGCGATTCGGTTATCTGGCGGGCTATAGCCATAGCGATTTCCTTTTCGGTGTACAGTCCCGAACCGAATTTGGAGTAGCCGAAGGAGACCGTCGCGAAAGGCATGAGCGGCTGGGTGAAATTGAAGTAATCCAGAGCGAGCTCCGACTGGGCGAAAAGCGAAGTGTGCATCGACGTGAATTCGGCCCGCTTGAGCCGTGAAATTCCGGCGGGATTATAAAAAAGGCCTTCGCCGTCGTCGGAAAGCCCGCTGTACGCTCCGCCCATCGAGCTCGATCTTACGCCCAGGTTCTTGTCTTCGAATTCAGCCCTGGCGGAGCCCGCCAAAGCGAGAAAGGCGAAAACCGAAAACGCAAGTATCAAATATGTTGTTTTAGAATATTCTTTTTTTGTTATATTCATGTTTCAGGTTCGTTTGAAATTAAATTAGTCCTTTAAATTTTTTGAAACTACGATGGTGCCCTGATATGTTTTGGTGCTTCTCGCCGGGCTCATCGACTTGAGCTGATAAACGTAAACGCCGGTTTTTACGATTTTTCCGAAATCGTCCCTGCCGTCCCATTCCGCTTTGTTATTACCGCCCGAAACGCTTTCGCCGTTCATAAGCCTTCTTACCGGCACGCCGCGCACGTCGAATATTTTTATGGTTATATTCGAATCGACCGTGGTCGTGTAATTGATGAACGTGCTGTCGTTCCAGCCGTTGCCGTTGGGAGAAAAAGGGTTCGGCGAGACGAATATATTCGTCAGGTCGAATTCGGCTCTGGACTGGTCGTTTACCAGCATATAAAGCGAAAGGTCGTTCACTTTCGCGCTTATTTTATTGGCGGAAAGTATTCCGCCTATCTTTTCGTACGCCAGATGCGCGGTATTATAAAAATAAATCTTCAGGTCCTTCGAGCCGTCCAGTCCGCTTGCCGCAAGATCCGCCGTTGTATAGGGAATTTCAATTACGACCGGCTTCTGGAACTTGAATCCGTATGGCTGAAAATCGTAAGCTACGTCCGTGGAATGTATGCCGTTCGTGTTGTCTATTATATTTGTCGGCGGTATTTCACTTTTAATGAGTTTTTTAATGCTGAAAGCGGTGTCGGTTTTAACGGCGCCGGCAGGTATGATAAGCCTGGCCTGGTTTTCGCCGCCTACCGTTCCGCCTTTGATTCCGACCACTGAAGTCGCTTTGTCGCCGATTTTGATTTTATCGTCGAAAACGTTCACGTCCGCCGAAGACGAAACTATAACGTTTTTAAAATTCAGGTTCACGAATTCCGGGTAGGTTTCGCCGTAATTTGAAACGCTTTTGAATTTGATGCGCGCCGCCTGGCCGGCGGGGCCGCCGGAGCCCGTTTGATCGACTATTTTAAAGGTTATTTTTCCCTCGCTCTGGGACGCTTCGTTTATTTCACAGTAATATTCGCCAAAAAGGCTCCCCGGTGCGATCTGGGTGCCGGGCCTTACCGGGTCGAGGTCTTCTACGGCCAAATACGTCGCGTTATAATACAATTCGAAAGATAAATTAGATATATCAGGCGCGTTTTCGATATTTACGTCCACGAAAAAGCTTTCGGCGGGAGCGACGGATTGTACGGGTGTGGCAAGCCTTATTTTAGGGGCGTTGTCGATTACCGTCACATGGTGGGGCGAATCGGCGCCTTCAGCCGGGGAATATTTAGCTTCCTTGTTGAAGTCGATCGCCCTTATATAATAATCCAGGCCGTCGAGCGCGACGGAAATCCCGGGAATTACCGTTCTGTAAACGCTGGTATTGTCGATTTTTTTCATAGGCAGGTATGTGTAGATTCCGGCCACTTTGCTGTTGCGGTATCCTATTTCGATTATATCCGCGCCGCTTACCCTGGCGTATATCGTCAACGGCTGGTTCACCACGGTTTCGGTTACGGGCGAGTGCTCTAAAAATAGGGCGCCGGAAGCGTTCTGGTTTTTCGAATTCGTCTGGCCCGGCGTTCCGTACTGCTTTGAGCTCTGGTAAAAGTTATACCTGTCCACTTCGTAATCGCCTATCGAATATGAGCTCTGGA
>JAKPTH010000413.1 GCA_029571125.1 bacterium | reverse complement strand
CATGGCGCGAAAACAATTTATTCGAGCCGCGACATACCCGGCATAGTCACCGATGTTATAACCTTTCAGAATAAAACCATAAAACAAAGGCCCGGCGACGTAAAAAAATTCATGGATTGCTGGTTTAAGGCCGTGGATTACTGGACGGCCAACACTCTGGAAGCTTCATTGATAATATCTACGGCAATATCCGTCGATACCGAAAGGACCAGCCTGAAAGGCATCGAGCTTTGTTCTAAAGCCGTCAATGAAAAAGCTTTCAAGGAAAATTTTACCGATCTGACCTCGCTTTACGGAAGCGGAAAGCTCTATATTGAACATTACATAAAACTTGGAATTTGCAGGGAAGAAATACCGATAAGCGATTTACTGAATCCGGCGTTTATAAAATAAAAAAGGCAAAAAGGCGTCTATGAAAAATCTTTCGATAAAGCAAAAATTACTTTTAGCGTTTCTTTTGATTTCATTCGTTCCTTTTTTTGTAATATCGCACCTTAACATAGCGGCGGTCAAAGAATCGCTTTTCAATTCGGAAATACAAAAATTATTCGCCGGCGCCAATCTCACTGCCGAAAAAATAAACTCTTTCATAACCACTAATACTAATTCGATTTCACGCGAGGCACAGTTTCCTACCTATGCGGCTTTTATAGAGTCGAACACTCCGCGTTCGAAAGAACTGTTAAAGCATGCGGCGATGCTCGTAAAGCTCTGCTGCCGAAAGCAATATGAAATTTATATTCAGTATTATTTTATCGCCGGCATAAGCGGCGAAGTTTTATTTTCAAGCGACCCTTCCATAGAAGGAGTTTCTTTCGCCGGCGAGTCTTTTATTGACGACGTTTTCAAATCAGGCATTCCGCAATCTATCCTGTATCCAAAAGGCCCCATGGCCGGCGTTTATTTCAGCGCTCCGGTTAAAAACGAAAAAAACGAAATAATCGGCCTTATATGCATAAAATATAATTTTTCCACTCTTCAGCACATGGTTTCGAATTGCAATGATATAGCGGGCGAAGGATCTTTCGCCATTTTAATCTATAAAGACGAAAATTGCGTGGCTTCAGGAAAATATCCGGAATTGATAGGCAAAAATTTAGAAGGCGCGTTTAAAATGAACGGCGGCATTAATAAAAACGACGCCGGCGGCGGCATTATCTATAACGAAAACGACGTGTATAAAATAAACGACGAATATTATCATTATGCCGGCGATATGCTTATAAAAAATAAAAAATCAAAAGTTTTTTTTCTTCAGCCGGCCGGCAAATTTTATAAAATAGTCGGAACGCAGCTCGATATAATCCTTTTTTTCAGCCTGCTCGTGTTAATGGTTTCGTTCGGCGGCGGATGGTTTATCTGGAAAAAACTCGTAGATCCGATAGAAAATCTTACCAAAGCCGTTAAAAATTTTTCTCTCGACTCTCCTCAATATTGCGTAAAAATAACATCTAACGATGAAATAGGAATGCTCGCCGCTTCGTTCAACCAGATGAGCGAAAGGCTCAAATCCGCTCATGAAAAGCTCAAAGAAAGCGAGAAAAAATGGGAATTCGCCGTCATCGGAAGCGGAGACGGAGTCTGGGACTGGAACCTAAAAACCAATAAAATATTTTTATCGAAACGCTGGAAAGAAATGTTTAAAATGGACATAGAAGAAGACGTCGTCGATGCCATGTCCGTTTCTTTCTTTTTGCATCCGGAAGACGAATCTAAAATATGGGAAAAAGTCAACTCATGCATTAAAGGCGAAATAGAAAGCTTCTCCAGCGAGCATAGAGTAGTATTAAAAGACGGCTCGATCCGCTGGACCCACGCCCGCGGCAGGACCGTTTCATACGATGAAAACGGCATGCCGCAGCGCTTCATAGGCACAAACACAGACATAACCGCGCGCAAAGAAGCCGAGGATAATTACAAAAAAGCGCACGATCTGGCGCAGAAAGCCAACGAACTCAAAACTCAGTTTCTGGCCAATATGAGCCATGAGATAAGAACTCCAATGAACGGAATCATCGGTTTTACAAAACTTCTTTTAATGAGCGAACTCAAAACCGAACAAAAAGATTATATCAACATAATAAAAACGTCTTCCGAACACCTTCTTAACATAATAAACGACATACTGGATTTTTCGAAGCTCGAAGCCGGAAAGTTTAAAATTATAAACGAAAGCTTTAGTTTCGACGAATTTATATCTAAAATCAATGATTTCGCAAGGCCTTTATTTTTTAATAAAAATATAGAATTTAACCTTTCGGTGGCCGATGATCTTAAAAATTTAATTATCGTTGCAGACCCGCTCAGATTAAACCAGATCACTATAAACCTTATATCTAACGCCGCAAAGTTCACCGAACGCGGCCGGGTAAGCCTTTGCGTGGAAAAAATACAATCCGGCGGTCCGGATGAAAAACTTAAATTCGTCATAAGCGATACCGGAATAGGCATAGAAACGGCCAAAGTAAACGAAATTTTTAACGCATTCCACCAGCTCGACGGAAGCTATACGAAAAAATTTCCGGGCACCGGCCTCGGACTGGCCATAGTAAAAGAACTCGTGGGCCTCATGCGCGGCGAAATTAGAGTGGAAAGCGAACCGGGCAAAGGAAGCGCGTTTACATTCGAGATACCTTTCAGCCGCCATAGCGGGCCTAAAGAAGACAGAATTTACGGGGACGCCAGGTCTCAATCACCCGAAGAAGCCAGGCTATACAATGGTTTAAAGGCCCTGGTAGCCGACGACGACGGCACCAGCAGGCTTTTGATAAAAACCCTTCTAGAGGCTCGCGGCTTCGACGTCATGACCGCTGAAAACGGCAGGGAAGCCGTAGAAATGTTTGAAACTGAAAAAATAGATCTGATTATAATGGATATTCAGATGCCCGAACTCGACGGCGTGGGCGCGATAAAAGCCATACGCCGCAAAGACGAGGCCTCTGGAAGGAAAACTCCGATAATAGTCGCAAGCGCCTACGCCGGAAAGGACGAGCAGCAAAGCTTCGCCGATTGCGGCGCGGACGAATGCGTTTCAAAGCCGATTGAATTCGATAGTTTCTGGACTCACATAAAAGTACATATAGATAACTAAGCTTTTATATGATATGAAAACTAGCCGCTTTTATTCTGCGGCCGGCCGTTCATTTTGAGCGCCGTTTTCAGGGCCGTTCGGGCCGTTTCCGGGTTTCGGGCCGCCCGTTCCGCGGCCGCCGCCTGAACCAGGCCTGCCGCCTTTCATAGCGGGCGGTATTATTCGGGGCTCGAGATAAAGCGAGTATTTTTCGCCCGTGTTCACCGTGCCGGATACCATTAAAAGCTTGCGGTTTCCGGCTTCTTTTTCTACCGAGCTTATGTTTATGTCGCCTACTATATTGGCGGTGCCTTCCGCGATTTTCATTTTATCGCCCTGGCCCGGCGCCGGAGGAGCGTCGGGACGTTCAAAATAAGTGCTCGAAATTTTGGCCGAGCAAGATTTAATTACCATCGGCGGTTTTTTGCCCGAATTTTTGGCTTCTTCGGGAAACAGCTGCAGCGAAGCTTCCTGTGTTTCTATTTTAGCCTCGACTATAAAGTACTTTTGATTTCCTATTTCGATAGTGCCCGCAGGTTTTTTTATTTTAGCGCCTTCTTCGACGCCCGCGTCGGGAAAGATCTGAACGCTGGCCATTTCAAATTCGTTTTCAGCCTTTACGGCATATCCTATATAAAGCACCAGAGGCATAGGCGGGCGCATTTTATCGCCGCGGCCGGGATTTTTGCCGGGCGGTAAATTCCGGTTTTCTCCGTCGTCTTGAATTTGCTGACCCGGACCGCCGCCCTGAATCGATTCTTCGTTCGAAGCGGGCCGGCCTGGATCGCCGGAACCGTCCTGAGCGTTCGAAACTCCGTAGTTCAGCGACAGCAGCATGGCTAAAACTATCATAACCGCAAGGAAATTAAATCTTTTCATATAACTCCTCCTTAACTTGACCGTTAGCTATTTTCCATTATTATAATTATACCACATGCGCACGCATAATAATATATATATTGATTTTTTCGCTTAAATTTGATAAAATCTTTCTGCTTATATATTATTTTACGACCCCGTAAATTTGGTTATTTTTTATTTTTTTTGAGTTTCAAATATTTTTAACATAAATAAACGAAAGGGAATTAATCAAGATGAGCAAAATGATATTCGATAAGGTTGAATCGCAGATCAAGCCGGAACGCGAGCTTGACATATTAAAATTCTGGAACGACGGCCGTATTTTCTACAAATCCATGGAAGAAAAAAAAGGCGCGAAGCCTTTCGTATTCCACGAAGGCCCGCCTACGGCTAACGGCATGCCTCATCCGGGACACGTGCTCACCAAAGTAATGAAAGACCTCATTCCGCGTTATAAAACCATGTGCGGCCACTACGTATCCCGCAAGGCCGGCTGGGACACCCACGGCCTGCCGGTGGAGCTCGAAGTCGAAAAAATGCTCGGCATCAACGGCAAGCAGGAAATCGAAAAATACGGCGTGGAAGCCTTCATAAAAAAATGCCGCGAATCGGTCTTCAAGTACGAGGCCGAGTGGCGTAAAATGGTTGACCGCGGCGGTTTCTGGGTAGATATGGAAGCGCCGTACATCACGTGCACCAACGAATATATAGAAACCGTCTGGTGGGCGCTTAAACGCTTCTTCGACGAAGGCTATCTTTATCAGGGCCACAAGGTAATCCCTTACTGCCCCCGCTGCGGAACGGGCCTCAGCTCGCACGAAGTCGCCCAGGGCTATGAAGAATGCGAAGACCCGTCGGTATTCGTTAAATTTAAAATCAAAAACCAGGAAAACACATACTTTTTAGTATGGACCACCACTCCCTGGACGCTTATTTCAAACGTGGCGCTGGCCGTACATAACGACCACGACTACGTCAAAGTCAAAACCGGCGACGAATACCTCATACTGGCTAAAGCCCGCCTCGGCGAATTAAAAAGCGAATACGAAATAACCGCCGAATATAAAGGCAAAGACCTCGTCGGAACCGATTACGAACAGATGTTCAAATTCGTCAAGCCGGATAAAAAAGCGCATTACGTTTGCGCGGCCGATTTCGTAACGCTCGAAGACGGTACCGGAATAGTCCATATAGCGCCGGCGTTCGGCGAAGACGACTACCAGCTCGGCGTCAAAAACGGCCTGCCGGTAATCCAGCCCGTAAACTCGCGCTGCGAATACACCGATGAAGTTACCCCGTGGAAGGGCGTATTCGTAAAAGACGCCGATCCTTCCATACAGAAATTCATGAAAGAAAACGGAATCCTTTATAAGAGCGGAAAGATAAAGCACACTTACCCGTTCTGCTGGCGCTGCGACAGCCCGCTCATTTATTACGCGCGCCACTCATGGTTCATAAAAGCCACCGCGTTCAAAGATGAAATACTCGCCCAGAACGACAATATAAACTGGTACCCGGATTATATAAAAACCGGAAGATTTAAAAACTTCCTGGAAAACATGATCGACTGGGCGCTTTCGCGCGACAGGTACTGGGGAACTCCGCTTCCGATCTGGATTTGCGAAAGCTGCAAAACTACCGAATGCATCGGCTCCATAGAAGAGCTCAAGAAAAAATCCGACAACTGCCCCGATAACATAGAACTCCACAAGCCCTACGTGGACGAGGTGACCGTCAAATGCTCGTGCGGCGCCAAAATGAAACGCGTGCCAGAAGTTATCGACTGCTGGTTCGATTCGGGCATGATGCACACCGCCCAGTGGCACTATCCGTTCGAAAATAAAGATAAATTCGCCGAAAACTTCCCCGCCGATTTCATATGCGAAGCGGTCGATCAGACCCGCGGCTGGTTTTACAGCCTTCTGGTGACATCCACTTTCCTTCACAAGAAATCGTCTTATAAAAACGTGGTCGTGCTCGGCCTCATCCAGGATAAAAACGGCGTCAAGATGAGCAAGAGCAAAGGCAATATAGTCGATCCCTTCCTGATGTTCAATAAGTACGGCGCGGACGCGCTCCGCTGGTGCTTCTATTCGGGCACGTCGCCCTGGAACGCCCGCCGTTTCTTCGAAGACGCCGTCATGGAAGCGCACAATAAATTCCTCGGCACCATACAGAACACATACGCTTTCTTTACGTTATACGCAAACATAGATAACTTCAACCCGCTCGATCATAAAATAGAAGTCAGCAAGCGTCCGCTCATAGATCAGTGGATCAAATCCAAATTCAACCGCCTCGTCAGGAAAGTGCGCGAAGAGCTCGATAAATTCGATATAATGCCGGCGGCCGTCGCCATGGAAAAATTCGTGGAAGAGCTTTCCAACTGGTACGTAAGGCGCAGCCGCCGCCGTTTCTGGAAGTTCAATCTCGACGACGACAAGATAGCGGCTTATTTGACGCTTTATGAAATTCTCGTGGACTTTTCAAGGCTGCTCGCGCCCTTCTGCCCGTTCATAACCGAGCAGATCTACCGCAACCTCGTTTGCAAGCTCGATCCTAAAGCCAAAGAATCGGTCCACCTCACCGATTATCCCGAATACGACGAAAAAATAAATTTCGAAGAACTCGAATCGCAGATGGCGCTCATTCAGAATGTCGTTTATATGGGCCGCTCGGCGCGTAACGCCTGCTCGATAAAAGTAAGGCAGCCTATCGCCGACATGATAGTTAAAACGGTTTCGCCGCATGAAAAAGAAGTGGTGCTGTCGATGAAAGAGCTCATCGACGAAGAATTGAACGTTAAAAATATAAGCTTCACCTCTTCGCTCGACGATTTCGTCGATTATATAGTAAAACCGAACTTCCCGGCCCTTGGCGCAAAGTATGGAAAACTTGTGCCGGAGATAAAAAAATATCTCGAAACGAACCCCAACAATGAAATAGCTAAATCCATCAACAAATCCGGCGAGTTTAAATTTGAGATGGCCGGCCAGGAAATCGTGCTCACGAAAGAAAACGTGGCCATAACGTCCAAATCCAGGGAAAAATATTCCGTTTTAATCGACGGCGAATACGGCGTCGCCCTGGATACGCAGTTATCGGAAGATTTGATACTCGAAGGCTACGCCCGCGAAATAATAAACAAAGTCCAGAACATGCGCAAAGAAGCGGATTTTGAAATATTAGATAAAATCAATATTTCATACGGGGTCATGGACGAAGGCAAAGCGGCGTCTATAAAAGCCTGCATCGAAAAATTCGACGATTTTATTAAAAGCGAGACGCTCGCCGATAATATATTCAACGATAAATCCGCCGCCGATTCGAAAGAATGGGATATAAACGGCGTTAAAATGTCGATCGCCGTTAAAAAAGCTTAATGTATTTTATATTCTGCCGATATTTATAAAAATTCGTGTTGCATGGCGATTCGAATTACATATATTTTGTTGCACGGCTTAATCTTTAGCAGAGGTGTGTGGGTTAATTGGCCAGAACTTCAGACGGCTGCCCTTCGAGGCATTCAAAGCCAGTATCGGGTTCATGCGGTATATGCAAAAAAACCGTATGCCCCGACTGCAAGTCACCCATAACTTCGGATACAAGCGGCAAGATCATATGCAAGTTTTGCTATGAAGATCTTAATAATATCCAGAAAAAGATCAACGAATCTTTTGAAGTCAAGATAGAAGAAAAAATAGGTTTAATTGAAAAAATATCCACGTACTTATTCGGCGCCAAAGAAAAAGTGTGCGACACATACAACCATGTCGGCGGCGAAATACTTGGAGTCTGCATAGCGTGCAGAAAAAACGTTTGCGAAAAATGCGTCATGCCCGATAAAAAGCTCAGCACCGGCGGATTGATATGCCGCCGATGCTGCGCCGAACTTTACGACGTACAGGGCGAAATAAGCCGCGAAAATAAAGCCAGGTTCATAGGCGGGCTCCGCGAATTTTTCAAAAATCTCGGCCGCACTTCAAAACTTATATTAACTTTGATTCTGGTCGTAGTAGTGGTGGTTTTTATCTGCTCAGTGGCGGTTTTATGGGTGTTTTACCAGATGTGCCCGGCTTCGT
Organism: bacterium; assembly: GCA_029571125.1. Taxonomy (GTDB): domain Bacteria; phylum Muiribacteriota; class UBA9980; order UBA9980; family UBA9980; genus UBA9980. The sequence goes on along the minus strand of JAKPTH010000413.1, from coordinate 22,431 downwards.
TCGAAAGCGTCACCGCAAACTGGCGGTTCGGAAATTATAAGTACATGATAACGCAGGATATGCCTGCTCTGGCTTATGAATTAAAGGAGCGCATGCTTTTCGGGTGGAACCACTGGGGCGATCCGCACGCAGATTACGACGAAGACCTCAGGAAAAAAGCGGTCGAAGAATACAAAAGCATATTCGCCGTCGAACCCGAAGAAAATAAACCTCTGAGGGATATAAACGACGCTATCTCTGAATATAAAAAACAGCTGCAGGAACAGGAAGCGGCAAGAAATAAATAATAATACACGAAAAGCAGGGTAATCAATATAATGAAAAAAATGTTCGGCTTAATATACGATTTTTTTATGTGGATATTATTTACTATCGTCATGGTCGTAATGCTCGTCGTTACCTGGCCGATTTTCGTATTGACCAATTTCGTGGCAATAATAAAAAGCGAACTCATGTTCTCTCTCGCCACCGCTTTTCTTGCGCTGGACCAGCTTACAAAATACGCCGTCATTAAAACCATGATCCTGGGCCAGAGCATTCCAATTATTAATGAAGTGCTCCACTTTACATATGTTCATAACTACGGCGCGGCGTTCGGCCTTTTCCAGAAAAAATGGTACCTTTTCATCGCCGTCGCTTCCATATCCATAATGGTTATAGTTTATTATTCTAAATTCCTTGCCCCGAACAATCTTTGGGTACAGACCGCTCTGGCGCTTTTACTCGCAGGCGCGCTCGGCAACCTTATCGACCGCCTTAAATACCGTTACGTGGTAGATTTTATAGACGTAAGGTTCTGGCCCGTATTCAATATCGCCGATATCGTAATCAACGTGGGCGTAGGAATGCTTATCGTAGAAATGTTCTGGGAATCGCATGAAGAAGTCAAGGAAAAAGAAAGTGAGAACTGATGCATCCGGTTATCGTTAATCTGGGGCCATTAACTATCCATAGTTATGGCCTTTTTATTTCTTTAGGATTTACTTTTGGAATTTTACTGGCCATAATGCGCGCTCCGCGCTTTAATATTGAAACCACGGCGGTTCTGGATATGGCCATTTACGCCATAATATCGGCTATCGCCGGTTCGCGCATATTTTACGTGATAGTCAACTACCATGAATATGCCGGCGATCCGCTCAAGATATTTTACCTTCACAAGGGCGGCCTGGTTTTTTACGGCGGTTTGATCGGCGTGGTGGCGGCCCTTTCTTACTATATAATTAAAAACAAGCTCGATTATTTTAAGACCGCCGATATGCTTATTACATCGCTCCCGCTGGGACATTTTTTCGGCCGCGTCGGATGCTTTTTAAACGGCTGCTGCTATGGCGCGCCTACTGCCGCTTTTACAGGCATCAACTTCCCGAACTTAAAAGAAGCCTGCTTCCGCCATCCTACTCAGCTTTACGAAGCGGCTTTCTGCCTGACGAGCTTATTTATACTTCTGGCTTTTGAAAAATTCTTCAAAAAAACCGACGGAATTTTATTCGTGCTCTATATTTACATGTATTCAGCGTGGCGTTTCTCTATCGAATTTTTAAGGGACGACGACCGCGGGCAGTTTTTATTCGGCCTTTCGCCGTCGCAAAACGTAAGCATAGCCGGATTCGTTTTTGCAACTATCGTTTTAATCGCGGTATTGAAAAAAAAGAAATTAACCGGCGATAAAACCAGATAAAATAATGATAATCAAAAATATTAAAAATTAAAGAGGTTTTATGGCTGGCGTTGAACATAAAATATCCGTATCGGAAAGCGAAGCTAATTTGCGGCTCGACAAAATCATAAGCGATAAAATCGCCGAAGTGTCGCGCTCTATGGCGGCAAAGCTGATAAGCGGCGGCAACGTCGTTTCGAACTCATGCGGCAAATTGCTAAAACCTTCTTATACGGTCAAAGAATGCGAGATAATAACGGTTTATATACCGGAGGCCAGGCCGCTCGACGTTAAAGCCGAAAACATAGACTTAAACATAATATACGAAGACGGCGACCTCATTATAATCAATAAAAAAAGCGGCATGGTAGTGCATCCCGCGGCCGGCCATCAGAGCGCCACTCTGGTAAACGCCGTCATGGGCCATTGCGACGATCTTTCATCCATCGGCGGCGTAATAAGGCCCGGAATAGTCCACCGGCTCGATAAAGACACTTCGGGCATAATCATAATAGCTAAAAACGACACGGCGCATAACGGATTATCAGACCAGTTCAGGGAACGCACGATAAAAAAAACTTATTACGCCATCGTATGCGGCGAAATTAAAAAGAATAAATTCGCAGTGGATCTGGCTATCGGCAGAAGCGCCTCCGACAGAAAAAAAATGGCGGTAATTCAAAGCGATACTCATAAAGCCAGAGAAGCCTTTACCGAGTTCGAACTCGTAAGCGTAAGAAACGGGTTCAGCCTTTTAAAAGCCATGCCGCGCACCGGACGCACTCACCAGATAAGGGTGCACCTGTCCCATGTCGGCTTTCCTATAGCCGGAGATATTTTATATACCCCGCCGGCCATGTATAAAGCTCTGGCCAGAAAAAAATATTTTTCGGACAGGCTCTGGCTCCACGCCGCCGAAATAGAGTTCAAGCATCCGGCAAGCGGCAAAATCATGAAATTTCAAACCGGTCTTCCTGATGAATTTGACATTTTTATTAAAAACATATAATATATAAAAGAAGGATTATGGATTCAAGACCTGTACGAAGGGCTACATATGTCCCTAAAACAACTAAATACGTAAGCGCGCCTCCGGCTTCCACCGGCTACAGCTGGTACGAAATAGCCGCCGTTGTGCTTTTTTTCATAGGCTTTATATACGTGGCAAGCCTGCAATTTTTTACTATAGAAGATAATATAGCTTTTATTTCATGCCGTTCCGCCCGGCGGTCCATATCTACGGCCATATCCGAGTTTAAGGCCGACTTTCCCGCCGTCGTTATCGGCCATGTAAAAAAAGAAATCAACTTAAAGAAGCTCGTAGACGCAAAATATTTGAGATATAACCCTAAATGCTGGTGTGACGGCAATTTTAAAATCAATTCAAAAGACGAGGTTTACTGCACTTTTCATACTCCCGAACTCGAGGACGTAAATAATTAAAGTAATGGCTCATTGCTATTGACAAAGCCATGCGGTTTAATGTAGTATTTAAGTTATAATATAAAATTTAAAAAAATAAGAGGTGACAGATGGCTGAAAATAAAGAAATGCGAAACGAAAACGATCAGGTGGTAGAAGCGGTTTCGAACGAAAATGAAGAGTTTAAAGGCGGGCCTAAGTTTAAAAGAAGGATATTTCTTATCAAACGCGGCCTTCAGTTCCGTTACATGGGCGTAATATTCGTGGCCATGCTTTTAGTCGCGATGATAGTCGGCTGGACCGTTTATTTTTCCATATGGAAAGATATTTCAGATCCTACCAAAAAACACGATGAACTCGTGGAAGTTTTCGTACAGGGCAATCAGGTATTGATAGCCCGAATGACGTTCATAGCGGTGATGATATGTTTCCTGTCGGTTTTCGTCTCGCACAAGATAGCGGGGCCTGTTTACAGGCTCGAAGAATCGGCGAAAATAATCGCTTCCGGCGACTTTTCACGGCGCATCAAATTGAGGCAGGGCGACGAACTTCAAGACCTCGCCGACGCGTTTAATACGATGACCGAAAGCCTCGATAAAATCATAGGCGAAGACCAGAAAATGCTCCAAAATTTAAACCTCATCATCGAAAAAATTAAAAAAGACTTTAAAATGAAAACTATCGCCGAAAACCGCAAAGGCGAAATAATAAACGAGTTGCAGTATATCGCGGACGAATTGAATAAGATTTCTTCGGCTTTCATAGTTTCCGATAGCTCGGGGCCTAAAGAAAATATCGGCGAAGACGATAGCGAAGAAGAAACCGCGTAATTAATTTATCGATCCGTTAAAATTAAATAATCTTAGTTAAAAGCCTGTTCAATCTGAAAATGTTGAACGGGCTTTTAAATTTTGTTTCGAAAAATTTGACAACGCACTTGTTTTTTTATATAATTTATCTAATTATACAAAAACAGTCAAAAATATATATTTTTATCGTCTATAAACGTATTGAAAGCATGGTGAATTTATGACTATAATAAAAAATAAAAATAGTTTCAAGAATTTTTGCATATATTTGATCGCAAACTTTATTTTTCTGATAGCGTCGCCTTATATAACGCCGGTTATGGCTCAAAATGCCGCCGGAGAAACAGCGGTCAGGATAATGTCGGACGGCTCCGAAAAAATATTGGAAACCGCCGCAAGAAGAATACCTAACGATTTAAAAGAAGCGGCTATAACCACCGCTACCCAGCAGGCGATGGCCCAAAAATCCGGAAGAATAACCGACGAGCCGTCCGAACCGGCCCCTACGGTAGAAATAAGTCTGGGCGATACCGGAAACCCGGTTGGGCCTAAAATAGATCTCGACGATATAGACGACGCATGGGTTAAAAAAAGTTCGCCTGTAACTAAAAAAGCTTATGTATGGAGCAAAACCACCGCTGTTTCAACGGCGCGAGCTACCGGCGAGGTTTTTAAAGATAACTTTACCGCTCAAAGCATAGCTATCAACGCCGGCGCGGCATTCGCCTCAAAATTATTCGACCAGTACAATAAAGGCGAAAAACTCGACGTCGTAAGCGCCGCCAAATTCATAGTCAGCGGCGAATCCATAAGCTCTTTCATGGGCGCGGCGCTTGGAGCTACCGCCGGAACCGCCGTAGGAACCTTTATAGCCACGGGCGTTCCCGTCGTAGGCCCGGCGATAGGAGCCCTTATGCCTGTATTTTTCTCCCTCACCGGAAGCACCATGGGCACTCAGATGGGCCGCGATCTTGATTCCGGAAATAAAATGTCGTTTAAAAGGGCCTGGGCGGCGATCGATAAACCCGATCTCATAGGCCGCACCATTGGCGCCACCATAGGCATGACTCTCGGCAATATGCTCTTTCCCGGCCTGGGCGGGTTCATAGGCTCGGTGGCCGGAAATATCATAGGCAGCAAGGTCGTAAGCCTCATAAGAATGATCAACGATAAAATAAAAAAAGGCAAAGCGCAGAGGGCTGAAAGCGGCTCCGGCGTTGCTGACGGCGCGCCCGAAGCGAGCCCGTTCGCAAAATCAGCGGGCGACGCGACGTCTAAATCCGCCCTTTCTTCCGGAGCAAGCGGGCTTTCATCGGCGGCTTCTGCCGGCGTGGGCGGCTCTGACCGCGCCGAAAAACTCAAAAAGCTCAGCGAAGCTAAAAGCGCGTTCTATCAAAACTACGTAAGTCTTTTAAACGAAGGCAAGGGCGAATCCGCCGAAGCGAGAACCGCTATAGAAAGCTATGCGCGCGCATGCGAAGAATATAACAAACTGATCTCGTCGAAGTAATTATAATGAAAATAAAAAAAATTTTACCGCCCGCCGTTATAATTATGGCGGGCATGTTATTTTTATACAATTTAAAAAATTCAAACGGCGGCGGAATTTCTAATATTGGAACTTCCAAAACGGCAGGCGCCGAAGCCGTGCATACCGCGGCTTCCGGCGATGCTTCAGGTTTTTCCCGCGCAAACGCCGGATACGAAGTGGAAATTACGGGAACGCTCCGGCGTATCGGAAGCGCAAGATCTAACGAATACGTGATTACTTCACCCGGCGGAGTAGACCATTACATAGAAGCTTCTAATGAAGAAAAAGATAAATTAACGCATTTTCAGGGTAAAAAAGCTAAAATCCGCGGAAAACTTGAAATAAAAAAATTCGTTTACCCCGATCCGCTTTATAATCACGAAAAGCGCTATATTTTTCCCGAAACGCTTGAAATCTATTGAATACGGATATTCAAAAATCCTCTTCAACTTGACAGCCCGCTATTTATTTAATATAATTGTATTGAAACTTTAGCAAGCCCTAATTTTTCAATATTTTTTACGCTTTTACGATTAAAAACGGAGCTGATATATATGAAAAATAAATCACCGATTAATTTTTCCTCTGTCGTTGCCGCGTTTGCGTGCGTTTTATTATTTAGCTCAGAAGCGCTGGCCTGGGGCGCGCTCACGCATATGGGCTTAATTGCGGAAGCAGCCGAAAAAGAAAAATCACCCATAGCCGCTGAATATATGGGCGCATTCATTGCCGGCGCCACGGAACCGGATATCGGCGCTATGGAATCGGGCGCAAGCTCCGTAACGGCGGATTATAAGATATACCACGATCCCGTTTTCGCCGAGGCGATGATGAAAGTGGCCGAAGGCAAAAAAAGCCCCGAGCGCGAAATTTTAAAAGCGCGCGCCATGGGGTATCTCGCTCATTTAAAGGGCGATTCGGTTTCGCACACGGCCGAGGGATATTCCAATGCCAGAGAAGTATATACTTCAGTTAATAAAGGCGGCAAAGCCAACCATTTGACCACCGAATTATTCGTGGATACTCTCGTTTACGCCAAAAATAAAAAAGCGCTCGATAAATACGGAAAAAACTTTATAGACGCGCAAACCCTTCTCGAGGTAAGAAACGAATATTCAAAGATAAAAGGCGTCCCGGTCGAATCGGATGCAAAAAAACTCAATAAAGATATATTAAAACACCGCGCGGCTATTATTTCAAATGAAACGCTGGCGGATACTCTGGCAAAAAATCCCGGCCTTATGAAACAAATCGACGAAGAATTCAGCGACAGATTCGACGGGCTCAACGGCCGCGGCGGCATAACTAAATCGATAGATTTAATAGCCGGAGCATTCAAAAACGGAGATTTTTCAAAAGTCGAAAAGCTTAAAGACGAAAGGGGACTTCTTGAAAAAACCGGAAGTTTCGCGCATAAAATAGTAGATTCGGCCGCGGCAGGCGGTCTTGAAATAACCGAAAAAGCCCTTATCAATTTCACTAAAATAGATTATCTCAGAAAAAAAGCCGAAGGCCTTGCCGGTTCAAAACTTAAAGGCAACGAAGTAATTCTCGCTAAATTAATATTAAACGTAACATCCGGCGATAAAATGTCGCTGAAAGAAGCGCTTTACAACGCGGAAGAGTCTTCTGCCGATCTTAACGACCCGGCGATAAAACTTAAAATGGCTGAGGCGAACGTAAAAATATTAAAAGAAAAAGTCGAAGCCGCTTACGACGAATATAAAAACAGGCCATGGTGGAAATTCTGGCTTTATTTAACCAATTCCGACAAGAAAAAATATGAAAATCTGAAAACCGAATATATTTCTAAAAAAGATGAATTAGAAAAGCTCAAAAAAAATCAGGCCGGCGCAGCCGCTGCCGCAGCTTTTACCGTACCGCCGGAGACGGATGCAAATTTCGCGGGCGGCGCGGCTAATGAAGTTAAAGCGGCGCAGCGAGCCATGATCGAGGCATACGAAATATATAAGCGGGCGGGACTTCCGCCGGAAGGCCCGGAGTTCGAAAAATATAAGGCCGCCTGCGAAGCGTATAAAACTATCATAAATAAAAATTAATATTATCAAACGTAAAGCAGCCGGGCTTACCGGTTGCATATTATAACCCGCCTTACTTATTATTCATTTTATTCATAAAAAACTTCGATATAAACCGGACGCCGCAACGCCATGATTTTAATTATTTCGTATATCATTTTAAATATTTTATTCATGGCCGGTTTATTTTTGGCCGGCCGCAAAGCTTTCCGCCTGGGCCGGGCCGCTCATTACAGCGCAGTAGCGGCCGGTTTTTTAATGATGGGCGCGCAGGTTTATTTCTACTATAACCCGCAAATTGAAGCGCGCGTCTTTAGTTACATCGATTATCCGTATTTTAGATGGTGGGGCGCGTCTTTTATATTTTTAGTAATAGGCGCGCGTTACGATAAGTTAAAGGCCGAAAGTCCTAACTTTGCGGCACTGGTAACCGTAATGGCTTTTCTCGCCGTCGCTTTCCTATGGCGCATCTCTATTTTCAACGCCGACAATAATTTCGACGAAGCCGGATATTTCAGGGGCGTATGCTTTCAATCTACGGGGCACACATGCTCGGCGGCCGCCTGCGTCCAGCTTTTAAAAAGCTTCGGAGTGAAGGCGGGCGAGGCTGAAATGTCGAAGCTATGCCTGACGCAAATTACCGGAACGGAATATATAAATATAGTCCGCGGCCTCAAACTCAAGCTGGATAAAGATATATACGAAGTCGACCTCACGAGCGAAACATGGGACAATCTTAAAAATTTAACGCTTCCTTTCATCACCAATATTTACGTCCTGGACGGCATCCTGCACACGGTAACCGTCACGGCGGTAAATACCGCGGAGGTGACTCTCGCCGACCCGCTGGAAGGCAGGTTCGTAACTTACAAAAAAGAAAAATTCATAAAAGCATGGGAAAAACTCGTGATACATGTTAAAATGAAAACCGGCCGGCATTAAAAAACGGTCAGGTTTGAAAGCGGGGATCGAAGATATGATCGGCGGATTAAGCCATATAACGCTTATAGTAAAGGATATAGAAAAAACCGCGGCCTTGTTTAAACATATACTGGGGGCTGAGATAATTTATTCAAGCGGCGATAAAACCTTTTCTATATCGCGCGAAATTTTTCTGTCCATAAACGGCCTCTGGATGGCATTAATGCAGGGCGAATCTTTAAAAGAGCGCACCTATAATCACATAGCATTTAAAGTCGCGCCCGGTGAATTTGAACAGTATTTTAAAAAAATAAAAGAAGCCGGACTCGAAATTAAAGAAGGCCGTAACAGAATATCCGGCGAAGCTGATTCGATATATTTTTACGATTACGACAATCACCTTTTTGAAATACACTCGGGCACGCTCGAAGATAGATTAAAAGCTTACGGGCGTTCAATAGCGGAATAGTTATGATTATAAAGCGCCCTGTTTTTAAAAAAATAAATTGTTTTAAAAATTTTCCAACCTTTTACATAAATATTCATCTATATTAACGGAGGCTGGAAAATTATGAATTTAAATGCATATGAAATTTCCGAAGATGCAAAAAATTTCTGCACGCTTAAATTTGAAGCGCTTATAGAAGAGTACTATTCTAAAGTGCTTTATCATTCAATAAACAAAGTCCGCGACCTTCACCTGGCGGAAGAAATAACTCAGGAAACTTTTCTCAAAGCGTTTGTCAACCTGAAAAACCTTAACGACGAAAACGCTTTCGGGCCGTGGATATTCAAAATTTGCAATAACGAAATATTTCAAAACGCCAGAAATTCAAAGAAAAATATCAGGATAAAGGGCGTTTTAAATGAAATCGATTCGTGTAAAAAATACGGACCGGAAATTTCGCCGCGTATCGAAAAATTGTATTCGGCGTTCTCGGCGCTCACCGAAAAGCACCAGGAAGTGATATCTCTGAAATATTTCTGCGAATTCAGCATGGCACAAATCAAAGCTCTGAGCGGAATTTCAGAAAATATTATCAAGAGCAGGCTTTACGAAGCCAGAAAAAAGCTTTCTGAATTGATAGACCTTAAATCGGAAAACTCCGGCCTCCATGATATTTTTACGATAAGGAGAAAACTGATTATGGACAAAGTAAAATTAACTCAAACGGGCGCATATGTATTTCCAAGGCTTTCTTTAAAAACCCAATTCGAATTGATAAAGCTTTCGCGGACGAACGAAAAATTCAGCGAACAGGCGCTCGCGGAAATGGGCGCCATAGATAAAGGCGGAGATTTCGTAAAATTATGCCGCGGCAAACTCACATTCAATGAGATGATTTTGATAATTTCGTACTGCGACGAAGAAACTATCAAAAGGATAAAATGGGATGAATCCGAAGGCAATCAAAAATTAATCGAAGATTTAAAGGACGCTCTTAGAAAATGTTCCATAGACGGCTATATCGTAAGCCGGGTGGATGTGATGCTTAAAACGCCCGACGTGGATAAAACGCTCGAATGGTACGAAAAAACGCTCGGCTGGAAGGGGCATCGCGGGACGATAACGGAAGACGGCGTCTGCTGCTACGGCTGCGTCACGCTCGACGAAAAAGAGCCTATCGTTTCGGGCACACGTGAATTCAACGGATTTCATATATCTTTAGGCGAAAAATGCGGCAATGAATGCGGCATTCTGCCGATGGTAACCATAGACGGGCTCGAAAAACTGCATAAAAGAATTAAAAAGAGCGGCTGGAAGGAAGTTTCAGAAATATCCGACGAAGACTGGGGTTCGAGAACTATCAGCGTTAAAGATATTAACGGCTATAAAATAACTTTCATGGAATGGCCGGCGCAAATAAAAAATCCTTATAAAGACGAACAGTAAGCATAATACAGGCATAAAATCAAGAAGGCTTCATTTTTGCTTGACATTAAGCGCAAAATAATCTAATATAATTAATTAACCCGGGTTATGCGGACCGGTTTTAAGCCGCCCGCACAATTCGGGTTAATTTTTATCGACGGTGGTTATATGAAAAAGTTGACATTACTGAATTTATCATTGTATCTTATATTATTTTTAAATTATACGGCCTGGCCGCTCGAAGCAAAATCGGAATATAAAAACAAAGACGCAAAAATATCGCTTATCAAAGATGGGAAACGCTCAAAAATAAAGCTATCAGAAATCGATAAATTCGTAAAATACGATATAGCCGGAAAGCTGGTTGAAATTATACTGGCCAGTAAAGAATCGCTTCTCGAAAAACCCGGTTTGAACCCTGAAATCGACGTTACCGATAAAGAGAGCATGCTCAAGGAAGGAAAAACGCTTTTAAATCAGACTACGTACCTTCGCAAAGCAGGAATAGATCCCGAAACAACCTCTATCGGCTCATCGCCCGAAGACACCATAAACGCCACGCTTAAAGAAAGCCGCCTCGTATATTACACGTCGCTCGTCGATATAGACTCCGACGGCGAAAATGAAATCAGGTTTTATTCGGTGCAGGGAACGCTTTTAGAAGAAGACAACTATTTTTTCAAGAAGAACGAAGACGGAAAATACCGCCTGATCGATAATTGCAACCTCGGCGGAAGCGAAATGGCCATTTTCATAAAACACAAAAAAACCGTTTATGCGGCCGAAAGAAATAAAGAAAATAAGCTGAGCTTCATCAAAGTGTATTTATTCGACGGCAAGAAAGAAAAATTCGAGCCGCTGTTCACTATAGAAACCGGTATAGAAGGCAAAAAAGGAAAAAACATTTCATTGACTCTGCAATAGCCGGTAAATTAACGCATTGGTTAATTCGGGATCAAGTATTATTTTCCGGATTTTATAAGTTTATTGTTTTTAAACTCAAAAATTTCTTTCTTCGAGCTTTTTATAAAGTAATCATTTTTAGTCTCGTCAAATTCTCTCGAATTTTCCTCGAGAATAACGCGGCCCTTCTCGCCGCCCCTGTCATCGGGGAAAATTACTTTCTTTTCAAAGTCATAGCATCCGGCTTCCGACATATATTCATCTCTTGTAATATAGAATAATTCTTTTCCGTCCCAGCCGAAATAAGAGGTTCCGTTCAAATAGCCGCAGGCTTCATATGCGCATTTGACCATGATTATATTTTTAACGCCGCTGAGGCCCGCGGGGCCCGATATCGAAGCCGAAACGCCGTACGAATAGGCGCTTTCTTTTTCGCCGCCGCCGGTATTGTGAGGAGAAAATGCGGCCCGTGAAATAATTTTGCCGTCGGCGGCGAGCCTTAATTCGCCGATAAAACCTTCTTTTGGATCGTATTTTTTAATGCCGGCCATAACCGGCGAAGAGCCCTCTTTTTCCATGCCGCCTATAAAAACGCTTGCCAGAGAAAGAAAACCGCCCCATACAAAGCCGGTTTCGCTTTTTCCATCTTTAAAGTATTCCACCCGATACCAGCTTTGAGTATAGCCGTCTATAGAGTATTGCGAACCTTCGGATAATATTTTTACTTTTTGCCCCGCGTCGAGCTTATCTATGACATTGCCGTCCGATATCTTATCGGATTTCCTGACGTTGGTGCTTTCGCCGAAAATATATGTAATCGCTCCTTTTTCAAATTTAGATGAATAAATTCGACTTTCTTCGGCCGAAGCTAACGATGCGGCGCATGAAAAAACAAATGCAAAAACAACCGCCATTGAATAAAAAACGACTCTTTTTATTCCGGAAAAATATTCACAATATAATGTTTTATTCAAAGCAACGCTCCTTTTATTTTTTTTAATTTAAACATTTAACTTAAGAGCGATTTCATCGACGGAAGGAATTATTTCTTCCTTCCTGTAAGCGTCGTCAAATGCCATAAAGAATTCAACGTATTTAACGCACGGATCGTAATTGCGGGGTTCGAGAAAAAGCCGGGCGCGGTAAATATAATAATGCGCCCCGTATTCCGGCGACGCGGCCAGACTGGATCGCCTTTCTGCCATAGCGTATTCTTTTGCCTTGTTTTCGTCGACGAATGCCGCGTTCAAATATATGTAAAATCCGTCGCCAAGAAGAGTTTCATAACGGTCTTCGCGGTAAACCAGCCACAAGTCAAGCTCGCTGTCGGGCTTTTCAAATATAAGGCCGTAAAATTGATTTTTATCCATGTATAAATTATATCACATATTTATAAAAAGAACACCGCTTTTATGATATAATTATATGCGGTCAACCTAATCTATTAAAAACAGGAGAATCGAAATGAAATACGATAAATTGATACCCGGTAAAAAATGTTATCTTTCGCCTGTGAATTTAGATGACGCGGCGCTGTACAAGGAATGGCTCAACGATCTCGAAGTATCGACGAACCTTAATATAAGGCCTTATGCGCTCACTATCGAAAAAGAAAAGGAAATGCTTGAAAAACTCGTAAAATCCGAAACCGACGCGGTTTTTGGAATAGTCGACAAAAAAAGCGATAAATTAATCGGCAACTGCGGTCTTATGGGAATAGAACCTTTCAACAGAAAAGCGATGTTCGGCATTTTTATCGGAGATAAAAAATACTGGGGAAAGGGATATGGAGAAGAAGCCACGAACCTGATACTCGATTTCGGTTTCAACCTGCTCAATCTTCACAACATTTTTCTGACCGTTTTCAGTTTCAACAAGCGCGGTATAAGATGCTACGAAAAATGCGGGTTCAAGCATGCCGGAAAGCTTCGCGAGCTGAGGCTCGTGGCCGGAAAGTATTACGACGTGATTTATATGGACATTCTCGACAGGGAATTCAAAAACTCCAGATTAAAAAACATTGTCGAGTAGTAAATATCATCAATTTGTTATATTATTTACCGGCGGCCTTTTTTGTTTTGAAAGCCTTTAAAAAAGTCGCGGCCTGAGCCTTAGCGCTTTCGATCCGCTTTGCGTCAAGCTCTTTTTCGATTTCGGCGCACTTCGCCGCGGCCGATTCACGGACTTCATCGTCCGAGGCCGGGTTTTGCGACACGATTAAAAACCACTTAAGCGCGTCCCTGCCGCTTTTTTTTACGCCGATTCCCGCGTAATAAAGCGCGGCGAGGGTTGCCTGCGCCATATAGTTGTTGCCGTGCGCCGCCTTGAAATAGCAGTCGAACGCCTTTACCGCGTCTTTTTTTACGCCGAGGCCTTCGGTGTACATGAAGCCGAGGTTGTTATAAGCGTCGGTATTTCCCTTTTCAACGGCTTTTTTAAACCAGCCGAACGCCTTTTGATAGTCGAGTTTCACTCCGTTGCCGTCCAGATACATGCAGCCGACGGCCTCCATGGCGCGAGCGTCGCCGGCTTCGGCGAGAGGGTGCAACTCTTTCCAGGCCGTTTCAAAATCGCGGTCGTTGAAAGCTTTTTCGCCCGCGGCAAAATCCGCGTAGGACGGCGATGCCAATAACAGTATAAATAAAAATGCTATATATAAACGGTTCATTCTTTACCTCTTTATTCAATTTTTTTCAATCGTAGCGGTGATAAAAAATTAATTAATCGTCCAGCCTGCTTTTGGTCGCGTAAATACCTTCGGGATGCTGAGTGTTTTCTGCGTTTCTGACGGTAATTGATTTATCGGGTGAAACTATCCTTCCGTTAAGCACCGGAAAATCTATAACGCCGCCGTCCGCGGGAACCTTGATGGTAAGATCGCGGTTTACCGGGAAAGGTTTAAATCCTTCAGCCGCGAGATCGAATATATCGATAAGCTGATTACGGCGCGATTTGAGGCGTTCCACGAGAAGCGAGCCGGCGAAAGAAGGCCATTTTGCCTGGGAAACGGCCCATTCCCACACCGCAGGCTCCAGCGCGCATACTTTTCTGGCCATCCACATCGCATCGGCGTAAGTCGCCTTTTTCCATGCGACAGGATGATACATCACTCCCATGTTAAATCCTATGATGCCGGGAAATTTAGCCATCCATTTCCAGTCCAGCTCATTAATTTCGCCGGCGGTCAATTTTTCGAGGACCGAAGCCGTAAGTATGCAGCCTAAATCGTGCTGGTATTCAATAGGAGTGTCGAATTTTTGGGTTTTCGGATTATACAGCAGCACCATTTTATTATTGGCGTCCTTGGCGTCGAAATTCATCAGCAGCATATTGAATATTATAGAGCCTCTCGCCACGCGGCTGTCCAGAGCGCCAAGATCCGAAAAAGCTGCGGCGCCTATTCTTTTCGCGCACGGGGCGTTGAAAGAAACGCTGGATTCTTTGAACCATACGTACCACGCGCCGAGATACTTGTTTTTAATCTTATATTTTTTAATAAATTGTTCGTCGACTCTCCCATGGCCAAGGAGCTTTCCGTCGGGGCTTTTTTGGAGGCCGCCGGGCACCACCCAGTCGATCATTTTAAAATTGCGGGTGCCGTTATTCTTAAATCTGGTTATCATATCGTCGAGCGTTTTCAATTCGCCGTCTTTATCGCCTTCAGGCTGCAGCACGAGAGGAGCCTCGCCGGCCGATATAACATATTTAAGATCGGCGTAACGGCCGCCGAGAGCGCAGTATAGCCTTGTGGCCAATATTTCGGTATGCACTTCGTTGCCCCATTTGAATTTCCAGCTGAATCCATATCTGTCTTTAGCGCTCACTTTAGGCGAAGTGGCTGTAGTCTTTACTTCTTCGAGCATAAACACCGATCGGGCCTGCTGAAGGTCAAAATCCGGATCGCCGCCCGGGCATATCCTTGTCAGTTCAGTGATTTCTTTTTCAAGCTCGGAAAAACGGTCGATCGGATTCCCCGAAACAGGCCTGTAAACATGACTTTCGCCTGCCGGCTCGAGGGCGGATATCTGCCTTGCCGTCATATTCGCCATAGCTTCGCCGGAAACGATTTTGCCGTCGCTTGCGCATAAGCCGCGCGACTCGAGGGCCGCTTTGTCCGCTCCGACGGCGGCGTCTGTATCGCGGCAGGAAGGGATTCTGACCACAAATGGTTTTCCAAGAAGGCGCACGCCCATTTTAATGAGATAAAAAGCGCCCTGAACGATATTCTTTTTTTCCATATTATCGGCGCACACGCTCGCTTCGAGAGAATACCATATCCTCATCGTTTTCGTATAATAGCTCCTGAGATCGGCTTCGCCGGCGCCGGGTTTTGACGCCCGATCAAGAAGAATCGAAAGCCTTTCTTTTATAAGGTCGCAGGCTAGAATATTGGCGTCAAGCGCTATTTTCTCAGTTTTTTTCCCTTCCCTTTCAAGTTCGCCGGCTATATCGGATTTTATTTTCTCTATCGACGAAAGTAAAATTTTAACATTGGCTATATTGTAAGGAAGAAACTTGAATTCGGTAACAATCTTGTCGTCTTCGGATTTGACGTCAAAAAAAGCCCAGCCTGCCGAAATGTTAAAAATGGTTAAAAATATAATCAGCAGCGGCAATGTAATTTTTTTGGTCATAAGCGTTTCAACTCCCTTAATATTATAAAACTATAAAAATCGAATAAAAAACATTTTATTTAACCGGACATTATATTAATTTTCAACTGCGTTATAATTATATCAATTCGGCAATACCATGTCAAATTGTTTCGGCAATAATATATCCTGATAAATTTGACTGGCGAGTCCAAAAGTAGTATAATTGTCTTATTATAATTAATTGAAAACGGGTGATGAAAAATGCAGATCAAGAGCAATCCGCTTGTAACAAGCCTGAAAACCGCATTTATTTTTCTTTTTATATTATCGGCCTTCTTTTCTTTTACCGGTAACGCTTTCTCCGCCGGCGATCCGGGCGGATTTTTCAAAATGCGCGTCATTCACACAAACGACACTCACGGAAATATCCGCAAAACCTGGAAAAGCGGCCGTTCGGACATTTCCGAAATTTCCGCCATGCGCGAAGAAATAAATAAAAAAACGCCCGGCTCCAACATATTGATTCTAGACGCGGGCGATTTCACCGACGGCAAAAAACGCGATCCCGAAGCCGTGGCGGCGGATATGTCGGCCATGGCCGCGGCCGGTTATGACGCGGCCGCGCTCGGCAACCATGAAGTTAAAATAGGGATAGAAAAAATAAAAGAAATATCAAAAAATTCGAATCTACCCATAGTTTGCGCCAACCTCACCAGCAAAGAAACCGGCGAATATGTTTTCAAGCCTTATATAATAAAAGATTTCGGCGGCGTTAAAGTCGGAATTCTCGGATTTTCAACGCCCAAAATCCTTGAATCGATGAACGCTGACGAACTCGCTAAATTCAATTATGCCGGCATCGAAGACGCGTATGATAAAATAATAGAAAAATTCAAGTCAGAATGCGACGTAAGAATAGTGCTTTCGCACATGGGCACTGACGAGGACTTTAAAATCGCCGAAACTCATAAAAAAATCAAGCTCATTGTCGGCGGCCACACGCCCGATCCAATAGACGAGCCGGTGTTTAAAAGCGCTTGCTGCGTCGTAAACACCGGAAAGTACGGAATAAATGTCGGAATGCTGGATATGACGATAGATCCGGAAAGCTTCGAAATCAAATCAGCCGACGGCGTTCTTAAGAAAGTCGGCGACGAAAGCGAACTTTAACGCCGCCGAGCTTTCAAAATCAGCTATATAAAAAGATTTATATTCCCTTTTTCGGCGTCGGCCAGGTATGTGGCCACGCCGCCGTCTTCGACGCCTTCTATGAGCTCTTCTTTTTTGATGCCCATAAGCTCCATGGACATGCGGCATGCCACGAGCTTTCCGCCATTGGCTACGACCGACTGGAGAAGCTTTTCAAGCGGCTCAACGTTATGCTCTTTCATTATGCCTTTTATCATCTGAGTACCCATGCCGAACATATTCATTTTAGAAAGCGTTAGTTTGCTCGTGCCTCGCGGCATCATCATGCCGAACATTTTCTCGATGAAATTCTTTTTGACCGGCACATTTTTATTTTTACGAAGTATATTCAATCCCCAGAAAGTAAAGAAGAGCGACACCTTTTTACCCATCGCGAGCGCGCCGTTTGCTATTATAGTGGCCGCCATCGCTTTATCAAAATCATCCGAAAAAACCACCAGAGTCGCCTGATCCGATTTCGGCGAGCCGTGCGGGCCGGTGGGAACGCTTCCGGCTGGACATTTAAGAAGCCGAGCCTTTATAGACTTTCCTTTTTCCAGGTCGAGCACTTTTAAATTCGCGGCGCCGGCGAAAGCCTGTACGTCTGCATGAAATCCCTGATCGGTAGCCTCTATTTCGATAACCTCGTTATCTTTAGCTTTGCTGACGGCCTCTTTGAGCTTTAACAGCGGGCCCGGACACTGCAGCCCGCAGGCGTTAACTCTTACGACATTGCCGGCCGGCTGCTGGTGCGGCTGGCCTTTTGTCTGAGTGTCGTCGGCGTCTTTAGACGATTCTATGGATTTATCGAAAGCGCCCTGGTTGAAATATGAATTATAACTTTCATAGCCGCCGCTGACGTTGACCGCGTTAAAGCCGTTCTGCAAAAGTATCCGCTGCGCTATATATCCTCTCAGGCCGACGCGGCAGTAAACCACGATAAGCTTATCTTTAGGTATTTCGATAAGCCTGCTTCTGAGCATATGCAGCGGTATATTGACCGCGTCCTTGATTTTGCCCATGGCCACTTCTTCGGTGTTGCGAACGTCAAGCAGATATGCGCCATTGGATAAGTATTGCTCGACGTCGAATATGCTGATAAGCTGGCCCATTTTAGTGAAATCATTGACGGCCACGAACCCCGCCATATTGACGGGATCTTTTGCCGAACCGAACGGCGGCGCGTATGAAAGCTCGTAATTTTCCAGATCGTAAATAGTGGCTCCATGGCGGATCGCCGAAGCTATAACATCGATGCGCTTGTCCACGCCGTCGTAGCCGCAGGCCTGCGCGCCCAGGATCTTACCGGTTTCCGGCGAGTATATAAGCTTGAGATGCACCATATATGCGTAAGGGTAATATCCCGCGTGACTTCCTGCATGTATGGTAACCGTTTTAAATGCTATATTGCATTTTTTAAGGAGCGGCACGCTCGCGCCGGTTGCGCCGCAGGCCAGGTCGAAAACTTTCACGATAGAAGTGCCCTGCGTGTCCATATATTCCGATTTAACGCCGCAAATGTTGTTGACGGCTATTCTGGCCTGACGGTTGGCGGGGCCCGCGAGCGGTATCTTAATTTTAGTTTTAGTCACGAAGTGCGTCACTTCCACGGCGTCGCCGACTGCGTAAACGGCGGGATCCGACGTGCGCATATTTTCATCCACCCAGATGGCGCCAGTCTCGCCTATTTTGATTCCAGCATCTTTGGCGAGCTTAACTTCGGGCATAACGCCTATAGCTAGAACCGCCATATCGGCCTCGATAGTCTTTCCGCTCGCCAGGCTGACGGATACTTTTCCGGCCGCGCTCTTTTTGAATTCGGTGACGCGGTCCGACAGATGAAGCTTTATTTTATGCGATTTCATTTCGTTATGGGCGAAAGCCGCCATATCGGGATCTAAAAACGTCAGAATCTGGTCCTGCATTTCGACGAGCGATACTTCGAGCCCTTTTTCAATAAGGTTTTCGGCCACTTCCACGCCGATAAAGCCGCCGCCCACCACGATCGCGCTTTTAGCTCCGCTTTTCATAGCGGCTATTATTTTATCCATATCCGGAATGGTCCTGAGCGTAAATATATTTTCGCCTTCGATTCCGGGAATAGGCGGCTTGATGGGAGCCGCGCCAGGCGATAATATTAAATAATCGTAGCTGTCTTCGAAAGTGTTGCCGGATTTCCAGTTTTTAACCTGCACTTTTTTCTTTCCGGCATCCACGGACATCACTTCATGGAAAGGTTTCACCGCGAAATTAAAGCGCGCGGCCATCGTTTCGGGAGTCTGAACGAGAAGGGCGTCGCGTTCCTCGATTACTCCGCCTATATGATAAGGCAGGCCGCAGTTGGCGAATGAAATAAATTCGCCGCGTTCGTACATGGTGATTTCGCATTTTTCGTCGAGTCTTCTAAGCCTTGCCGCGGCCGAAGCGCCGCCGGCAACTCCGCCTACTATAATAACTTTCATGTCGTTACCTCCGTATAATATTAGTTATCCATTATATAGTATAATATATTTTACTAATTAATAATTTACTTCACGAATATAATTTTAACATATTTTTTTTCATAATACAAGTAAGTTTAAGGTAAAATTTTTCCGCATTTTTTTTTAAAAACGGAACAACTTTTTTTTATTTTTCGTAATTTAATAATTGATAACGGCGTTATTTTATTTGTTTCATTTAAATACGGTGCCTCGAGGCAGAAAGGTTAAACTTATATAAAGCTATGAACGGCAATTTCAATTCATCCGCAAAAAGATACAGGCGCTTTATCGACGCAAGGGAAGCGCCTGTATTTTCAAGAGTAAAATCTTTTATAATCGACGTAATCATAATATTTTTCACTATGACTATAATTTCCGGGATTTTATGGAAGCCGCTCCAATCGTTTATCTGGGGAAAACAATACCTTACAAGGGAAGAATACGCCGAATCAGGCTCTAAAAACAGCATGGAAGCCCAAAATTTATCCGGATACGACAGGATAACCTTCGCCTACGGCGAGCCCAGACATTACCGCCGCACGGGCTTCGTCGAAAGTTTCATTTCATTCAACATAAATTATCCTCTGCTGCCGATTATCCTTTATTTCGGTTTGATGTGGCGTTTTTTCGGCGCCTCCGCGGGACAGCTCCTTTCAAAAACAACCGTGGTGACTCTCGACGACGATCCGCCCGATTTGCTTACGGCATTAAAACGTTCCGTAATTTTCGTTTTTTCCGTTTCATTTTTCGGCCTGGGCGCGCTTACCCTATTAGGTGAAGATAATCTGACTATTTACGACAGACTCTGCGACACTAAGGTAATAGAAAAATAATAGCGCGCCAGGCCGGCGCTATAAGCTCAAAAAGAATAGAAAACAATTAAAAAAAGAAGGAAAGGCTGTAGCCCTTCCTTCTTTTTTATTTATTGATTTTTTAGGGTTTTAAATTAGTCCCACGGCCACCATGAGCTGATAGCTTTAATGCGTTTTTTAGCGTCTTCGGCTATAGACGTATTGGGATATAAATCGGCCACTTTTTTATAAGTTAAAACCGCGCTATTTGTATCTTTAAGCTTTTCATAGCAGCTGCCGAGGGTGAAATAAGCTTCGGGAAGGCGCTGTGAGTTAGGGAATGAAGCTATCCACCAGTCGAGCATATTTTTTGCCTTATCGTAATATTTGGTGGTTCCGATTCCGATGAAGCCGCCCGTTTTAACTTCGAGAAGCAGACTGGCTATATTTAAAGTAGTTTCTTCTTTTAAAGTTTCCGGGAAGTTCAGGTTAAATATTATGAATATTGCAAGAGCGGCGTCGTGCTCTTTCTGCTTCATTTTAGTGTAGCCGGCATACCAGAACGCTTTATTTCTGAACGGTCCGTTAGCGGGCTCCTCTACAAGTATTAAGTTGAACCTGAACAAAGCCGTCCAGTAGTCGCCCGTATTAAGCGCTGCACAGCCGAAGCCGAACTGTTCTTCAAACGTATATTTTCTGACGTCGCCGTGAGCTTTAACGTCGGCTATTCTGAAGCCTTCAGCATAGCCCCTGCTATACGCTTCAGGATAAGTTTTTTTGCTTCCGTCGCGCAGGCCGTCGTTTCTGCCGTCAGTGCGGCCTCTGAAAATTCCGTCGTTATAACCGTTAGGATAGTAAGCGCCGTTGCGGCCGTTTTTAGTTTCGACGCCGGCTAGATTAGCGTTTTCGGTGATGCCGCGGCCGGAGAATTTTATTTTCTTTATCAAATCAGCAAGTTTTTCCTGGGTATAAACGTAATTAAAATATTTGGCGTTGAATTTATCTTCGCCTTCCTTCAGACCGTTGTTGTATCCGTCGCGCTCGCCCTGGCGAAGACCTTCCTGATAGCTTTCCGCGTAGGAATTACGGTATCCCTGATTATATCCGTCGCGATAACCGTAATCGTAGGAAGGATCGTTATAGGGATTCGTATAAGCCGGAACGCCGTTAGTGCCGGGCTGGTAAGGCGGTTGATAAGGAGGCTGATACGGCGGCTGGTAGGGAGGATTGTTCGGGTAGCCGCCGGGATTATTAGGCTGCGGGTTGGTGAATCCGCAGCGCGGGCAGGTATACGTACCTGAAGAATACTGGCCCATATCGCCGGGCTGATTATAGTTGGCGCCGCATTTAGCGCACTGGTGCGAGTGTCCGTTATGGGAAGGATCGTAATGTTTCGAGGCAGTTTCTGTAGAATTTGCGGGCATTTCAAGGGCGCTGGCCGAAGTCATGGAAAAACCGGCCGCTGCAAATAAGGCTAAACCAATGGCGAGAACTTTTTTCATGAAAAATACCTCCGTAGTTTAAGTAAGCCGATGTGAAATTAAAATTATAAAATTCCATCTATTTAACGTACGATTTCTTAAAAACATAAAATTATTTTTAGCTATTATATTATAACAAATTTTTTTTATTTAGGCAAATTTTTCATATACAACTTTTTAAATTTTATTCAGCCGCCTATGACATGGATGACAAGGAAGCGGCCCTCAAAAATTTTGTTTATTAAATACCATTAAATTGCCGTTAAATTTTTATTTATATCCACCCTATTTTTTTTGATAAGGGAAGGCCAGGTGCCAATGGCCCCTGCCTTCCCTTAAAATCCCTTCCAACCCCGAATCAGCCTGACGCTTTATTTTTATGGAGTGATAACTTTTCTGCCGGCGCTTTAATTTAATTTAGTTCAGTTTAATTCAGTTATGCTATTTTCTTTCTTTTTTTCTTTTTTTCTTTTTTTCTTTTTTTCTTTTTCGCAGACGCGCGCACGCGCGCGTCTGCGCAGCAATAATGGCGGGTTGGTAAGTTGACATTATAGTTTCATGGGAAACATTTTTGTGAATCAAATCGTGCTTCACTTATTAACCGGAGCACATTATAGTTAACATTTTTATGCTGCATAATTCACTTGTTGTTTTTTGAAAAAATTTCTTATTATTTGAGGAGTTTTCATCCTGCTTCGCAAGTAAGCTCTGGTGTTTTTCTTCATTTCATCTTGA
>JAKPTH010000388.1 GCA_029571125.1 bacterium | reverse complement strand
GATATCGGAAATCGAATAGAACTGCCAGGGTTTTCTTAACGTATCGGTTGTGACGAGGTAAAATATCAGGTATGAGATCAGAATCAGGGAATAATGAAAAGTCATATATTTGGACGCCGACCATGTTATGGAGATTACCGCGAAAGCGGTGAAGGCGTAAAAGTGCCAGGGCACGCGTTTGAGCGATTCAAAAATCGAGCCGGTCGCAAGTTTTCTGAATAAAAATATGGCGAACATCGAGATAAGAAAAAGTCTTAAAACCGTTTCCTTGACGAGCAGGAAGTTTTCTTTGGTGTCGCGGGAATATGCGAAGGGCAGTATTAAAAATACGGCAATAAGAAGCCAGAAATTTATTTCTGAAATTATGCGGCGCGGGTATAAAACGACGGTTCCGGTTACTATAAGGCCGGCCAGCGCGATCAGCCCGTAAAAAACCGCGAGGGCCGTGTCTGGATGGATCCGGCTTCCGAAGAATATTGCGGCGAATGACGGAAGCTGTATTGGGATTATCGAATCGGGCAGGACCGTCAGAACTATAATCAACAGGCCGACATAGAAAATAACCGCGGCGCAGAATCTATTCAGGTAATTTTCATAATTTAAAAAATCCACTTCACATCTTCCTTTTATTAATAAATGATTTTTTCCTTGATACGACTACAGAGTCTAGAATAAGAATTTTTGATAAGAGATATTAACATGATTTTATTAAAAAGTAAATATGTTATTCGTTAAAAAAACAAAAAGCATAAAAAAACATAAAAAAGTATAAAAATAAAAATCTGATAAAATTAAAAAAACAAATTGACAAGATGCTGAAATAATGTTAAAATATCGGAACCATAATCAAAAATGCACAGGCAGGTTATGGATATTTAATTTTGTTGAGAAAAATCAACATTTATAAGTAAAGGAGTTTTGTTTAATGAACATCAGGTTTAAGGTCATGTTCATTTTCGTATTGTTTTTGCTGGCTATCTGGAGTATTTACCCCATCGACAAGAAGATCAATCTCGGTCTCGACTTAAGAGGCGGTATCGATCTTATTTACGAGGTGGATACGGATGAACTGTTTAAAAATATGCTCGCGATCAAAGTAGATCAATTAAAACAGTCTCTGGAAAAAAACAACGTTGTAGGCGCTACATTTAAAAGCGAAGACAACGGTAACGCTTTCAGCATAACCATAGCTGAAACATCAGCCGAAAATATGAAGCGCGCCGACGTTTCTCTCGAAGTAGCCGCTCCCGCGATAATCGCAAAAAGCGGTAACAGCTGGCGCCTCACCATAGATAGAGAAAAATCCAAACAGACGGTTATGGACGCCGCGGCTAAAGCCGTTGAAATCATCAGAAACCGTATAGACCAGTTCGGCGTTAAAGAGCCTCTGATATCTACGGTAGGAGAAAGCCGTATCAGGGTCCAGCTTCCAGGCGAAAAAGACATTCAGAAAGCCATCGACGTTATCGGTTCTACGGCTCAGCTGCAGTTCCGTCACATGAAAAGAATCGCGACTTCGCTGAACGATAAAATCGACGAAGCCACCGAAGAAATCATGCCCGGAACCAAAGAAGATCCCCGTTCTGATTCGGTCCCTCTCTACGTTCTCGATAAAACCGTTCTTATGACGGGCGATTACGTGGTAGACGCGCGTCCTTCGTTCGACGAATCGCAGAGAATATGCGTCGCCATGGAATTTAATGCCGAAGGCGCTAAAAAATTCGCCGATATCACGGGAAAATACCTTCACCAGAATATAGCCATCGTTCTCGACGGCAAAGTTCAGACCGCGCCTCAGGTTCAATCGGTAATTCCTAACGGCCGCGCTCAGATCACCGGAAGCTTTAGCGACGAAATAGCCAAAAAATATTCCATCATTTTAAGGGCCGGTTCGCTTCCCGCTCCCGTCAGAAAAGCGAGCGCCACGCTCGTAGGGCCTACGCTCGGAAACGATTCTATCCATAAAGGCGTAGTTTCGTCGCTTTTCGGCGCAGCCCTCGTTTTCGTGTTTATGATAATATACTATAAATTCTGCGGTTTGATCGCTTCTTTCGCCCTTACTTTGAATATCATTTTCCTTTTCGCTATAATGGCGCTTTTAAACAGCACGCTTACGCTTCCCGGTATCGCCGGTATCGCGCTTACCCTTGGCGTTGCGGTAGATGCTAACGTTCTTATATACGAACGCATCAAAGAAGAATTGCGCGCCGGAAAGACCGTCAGGGCCGCTATAGAAGCCGGTTTCGACAGGGCTTTCAGTGCGATATGGGATTCAAACCTTACCACTTTGATCACAGGCGTCGCTCTCTATTATTATGGCACCGGCCCGATCAAAGGTTTCGCGGTCACTCTATCTGCGGGTATTATCATATCGATGTTTACCGCTATATTCGTCGTAAAAGTAATACTCGATTTATTGCTCGCCGGCAGAAAAGCCAAAACCATCAGCATCTAATTTATTAAAAAGGGTGATAGTAAGTGAAAAAGTTTGATTTTTTATCACAAAGATATATAGGATATACATTTTCGATAGTTTCATTGATTATAACCGTTATTTTATTTTTGACGCCGGCTTATACCATGAAATACGGCGTAGATTTTAAAGGCGGCACGGAATTACACTATAAATTCAACAAAGCGGTCAGCGACGATAAAATCCGTCAGATTTTAAAAGACGACTGCGGCCTTTCTTTCAGCGTGGTGCAATCCACATACACCGGCGATGCCGGCAATGCCGAAGCGGTTGTTTTAAAAGGCGAATCAAGAGAAAAAATAATTAAAACGGAATTTCTGGCTAACGAATCTTACAAAGATAAAACTACCGGCCAGGAAGTAAAATCATTAAAAGACATGCGCGAAAAGTTCGACGCCGCTCTCGTCAAGCTCGATAAAGACCTCAAAATTGAAGAGGTTCTTCGCGAGTCTTCGGTAGGCCCCGCCGTTGGCGCGGAATTAAGAACCCAGGCGGCTTTCGCGGTTTTTGTAGCGCTTCTGGGTATTTTGCTTTACGTTACGTTCAGCTTTGAATTTAAGTTCGCTATCCCGGCGCTTATTTCATTGTTTCACGACGTAATAATCGTTCTCGGTTTTATAATGCTCACAGGCCTTGAATTCGATATGTCTCAGCTCGCGGTTATTCTCACGGTAGTCGGTTACTCGATCAACGACACCATCATCATATGCGACCGTATCCGTGAAAACTACAAAATAATGAGAAAAGCCAGTTATTATGATATGGTCAACGAAAGCCTCGCGCAGGTTTTCTCCAGAACCATAATTACCGTATTAACGACTTTATTACCGCTTATAGCCATTTTCTTCTTCGGCGGCGAAGTGCTTTCGGGATTCGCGATGACCATGATATTTGGTATGGTTTGCGGCTGCTATTCATCCATATTCGTCGTAGCGCCTCTTATAGTGCTCTGGAAAACTTACGAGGAAAAGGCGGTGGCTTAATCAATGAGTTCTTCATCTAAAACGAAGAAACCCGCATTCGCCGCCATGGCGGCCAAAAAGCCCCAGACGCCTCAAAAAGCCCAGGCCAAACCGCAGGCAAAACCTATGCCTTTTAAGCAGGCCGCCCCTCCGGCTAAATCTCAGCCGGCCCAGGCAGGCAAGGCTAAAGTTCAGGCCAAGCCAGTTCAGCCGCAAAAGAGCGTTAACAAACAGCCTCAGGCCAAACCGGCTGCGATAAACGTTTCGAACAAAAACGCTTTTAAGCCGAAGGCGCCTCAGCCGAAACAGCAGATAAACCAGAAGTCCCAGCCGAAACAGCCGGTTCAGGTCAAACAGCCGAATGCGGCAGTTAAACAGCAATCGGCAAAACCTTCGGCTGCTAATAACAACAAGAATAAACCGGTTGTTTTTAAAACATCGCAGCCTGTAAAAACTTCGCATCCCATTAATTCGAAACCTGCCGTCAAGCAGCAACCGGCGGCCGCCAGACAGGCTTTAAAACCTCAGGTTCCGGCATCCAAAAACGCGGTCAGACCCGTTCAGCAGGCAAACGTTTCAAATAAAAACGCGTTCCAGCCGAAGCAGCAAATGCATGTTAAACCTCAGTCACAGCAAAAAATTCAACCGCAGAAAGAAGCGGTTAAAAAGATACAACAGCCTGAAAAAAATAAACCGGCCGTTGAACCTAGAAAGGGCGCAATGACACCAGATAAAGCGAAAGTTCAAACACCTGTAAAAACCACTATGCCGCAGCATGTTACGGAAAACAAGCCTGCCGTTCACACGGCGGAATTCAGCCGCGAAACCCTCGCGCTTCTTTTTAAGGCGGCTAAAAAAGCGAGCGAGCACGCTTACGCTCCTTATTCGCATTTCAAAGTAGGCGCGGTTTTATTACTCGAAGACGGCCGCGGCGATGAGAGCCAGATTTCCGCTTATACCGGCTGCAACGTCGAAAACGCTTCTTACGGCCTTACCTGTTGCGCAGAAAGAATAGCCATTTATAAGGCAGTTTCTGACGGAAATAAAAAATTCAAAGCCATGGTCCTTTATGCTTCATCTAAAAAGCCGGTTTCGCCGTGCGGAGCCTGCAGGCAGGTTCTGGCCGAATTCGCGCCTCCCGATATGAAAGTGTATTCCATCGGCCAGTTTAAAGATGAAGACGTTTCTAAAACTCCTTATGCCGTATACAGCGTAGCGGAGCTTCTTCCTCACGGATTCAAGGCGTCGGACTTTATAGAAAAGAAATAATATATAGAAAGCAGGTACTGTATGAGTAGAAGCGAGATATTGCAATATAAAAAAAATGACGGCACACTTTATCTTTCATTGAACCCGGATTTGAAAGTAATAAAAAACGAAGACGTCGCGGACGGCGTTGCGGTCGACCTTGCTTTTGGCAATGAAATAGTCGGCATAGAAATCCTGGGCGTCGAAGAATGGCCCGAAAAAGTAAAAGAAGCGCTTTTAAAGTATTTTGAAGGAAATTCAATACACGATTAATTAAAGCACGGTTAATTTAATATAATCAAAAAGGCAAGCGCTCGATATTTATACGGCTTGCCTTTTTGATTTAATAAGCATTATGAAATTGATTCGCGGCGGTAAAAATAATTCAATAAAATATTTGCGGGTCGGCGCTTTTAGCTGCAGGCCGGTTTTTCTTTTACTTGCATTGGTTTTAATCTTTTTTTTGCCTTCCGTCATTATGGCTTCAGGTCCCGCTCCGTCTTTTTATTCAAAAAAGCCCGCGGACGACGTCGGAATATTCAATGAAATATCGGGTTATATTGATTCGCTCACTATTCAGATAAAAAATTTGAATAATTTTATCAACGCGCTTGCACGCGACTCGCAGCCCGCTGGCAGCGTCGAAATCGGCGTGGAAAAGTATCGAAAGCTTTCTCTGTTTAAAGAACTGGTTTCTAAATATGAAAAATTAAAAAAAGATTTCGAGCTTTTATACCGCGACTTTGTATCGTTGAAAGTAAAAAACGAAATCATTAAAACCGAGCAAAGCGTAAAAAAAGGCAACGTGATCGAGTTCGATTTTAAAAATGCCGATCTGGTCGATATTTCTTACGAAATAGTTCTTCTTGAAAGCGTTCTGAATTCCAAAAATTATGAAATGAGCTCTCTTAATTCGGAGATAAACTCTTATTCCCTTATTCAGGACGAATTAATTAACGGCATAGCTCTCGGAGGTTCTTCGCTTGCGAGCGGAGAGTCGCTGGAAATCATTTTAAACGCCGAATCCGGCGGGAGAAAAAGCAATGCTACGTCAGAAAATCAAATAGCTTTTAACGCGGCAGAGGGATACTACAAATCATGTAAGGCGCGTTTTCTCGAGCTTAAGCTATACTGCATGAGCCAGCAGAAAAAAATTATTAATTACGATATAAAAAGCACTCGAGCCGAACTGGAGCAAAAAAAGCAGGTAAATAGCTTTATAAAAGATAATTCGTCGCTTATATCCAGCAATAAAAAGCAATCCGGCCTTTCAACCGCCGAAATTGAAATCAGCCGGATAAACCTTTCCGAAAGCAAGCCGCGCCTGGACGATTCGTTAAAAAAAATCAACGCTATCGCCAGCGAAATAAAGAAACTGAAGGAATCTTCAATCGATAAGGCCGGCGCGCAGAAGCTTAAATATCTTAATTTAAGCCTTCAGCTCGAGCAGGAGCTGCTGAAGCATAAATCGAGCTTTTCCACAGAAACCGACGAGCTGTCGAAATTTTTAGTAAGGATAGCGAATTATTCGGCGAAAGCCGCTGAAGAAGAAACCGATAATATACAAAAATTATATTTATTTACGGGCAATTCTGATATACTGGGCAGAAAAAATCTTATTAAAGACGAAATCGTCGAATATAAAAAGCAGAAAGAAGAAGCCTCTTCGCTGAGCGATTTAATAAAAAGCGGACGCGTCAGAATTGAAAATCAGCTGAAAATTTTAAAGAGCGAGCTTGCCGCCAGGGAGCTTGAATCAGCGGAAGTTATTTTGCAAATACAGGCCAACGCTCAGGACAAAGACTTAAAATCCCTCAAAGACACGGTGGGAAGCATCATCCAGACGATAAAAAGCCGCATAGGCGTTAACGAGCAGTTTGTGCAGAGCTCTTTAAAGTATGATCTCTGGCTTAAAGAAAAAATCAAGACTATCGATAATTCTGTAAAAGTGCTTTCGGCCGTTCTTAATCAGCTTGAGGAGCGTCTGGATTCTAAAACCGTTTCAGAAGCCTATGCCGCGTTAAATAATGCCGTGAAAAAATCGTATCGTAAGATTGAAAACTCTCCGGTTTATATAGCGAGATATCTTTCTTCGCGAGAAAGATTGTTTGAATTGCTGCTGATATTGAAAAGCTTTTTTTTAACAGCCTTTTTTTCTTTTATTTTTTATGCCTTTATAAATGCGGTCTTTTTAAAAAACACGGGCGGCTCTATCGTAAAAAATACCGTTAAGCAGATATTTCCATATTTTGTGATAGCCATAGCCGTAAGAAGTTTCAGCGTATCTTCGCTCTCGAACGCTCCGCTGATAAATATCCTTTCTCTTTCGGCGCTGGCGTTGTTTATATTTAAAACCATTTCCACCATACTGCATGAAGTTTTCAACAGCAAAATGTTGGATTCCGATATTTTTTTCAGGATTTCGCTGTTCATAAAATTTCTTCTGTTTTCAACCCTTACTCTCGTTTTGGTCGATAACCTTTCGGAGTCGGCGCATCTGGTAATTTTAGCCAAATTCACATGCAAGGTTATCGGGCTTATTCTTATCGTAATTCTGGCCAAAAATTATTCTAACTCGCTTTTATCTTATCTTTATATTTCAAAGCGGCACCTGAAAATAAATAAATACAGTTTTTCCATCATTCACTTAGCCACGCTGTACAATCATCTGCTTCGCAAGTATCACAATCTTATTGCCGTCATTATATTCATTACCGCTGTAATATATTTTGCGGGCTATTATCAGCATGCTTTCTATATAATCAATTCTTCGTTTTTAACCCTCATATTGTATTCTATTCTTTTTCTGGCGCCAAAATTCGCCGTTATGACTTTTGAATGGCTTTTTTCTGAAGAAAGCACTCTTTTGAATTTGAACGCATATTTAAGGTTCAAGCAGAAAGCCGTAATTTATCTAAGGGTATTTTACAGGATTTGCTTTATAGTGCTTTTCGCGTTTTTTACTCTTAAAATATGGGGCATCAGAGTTCATTACCTTATTGAAATTTTAACGGCCGATTTTACGGTTTATGTGGGCAAAAAAATTTTTACGGTGATTGCTATAGTCTTAACTGGTTTTTTGTGCTGGCACCTTATTGAAAAATTTATCGAAGATTTCTTTAAAAGCGCGTTGTCGCATCAAAAATCAGATAACATCAAAAAGCGCGGGGCCACGATTGCGCCCCTGATTAAAAGCACCGCAAAATATATAATCTGGTTTTTCGGAATTTATCTTGTATTAAAAGAAATCGGCGTCGACGTTACGCCGATTATGGCGGGCGCGGGAATTTTCGCACTCGCGATAGGCTTCGGCGCGCAGAACCTTGTAAAAGATATAGTGGCCGGTTTTTTTATAATTTTCGAAGACCAGTATAACGTTGTAGATTACGTCACTATCGAAGGAATTTCCGGCACTATCGAGGAAATATCGATCCGTATAACTAAAATACGCGACCTTAGCGGCACAATGCATGTAATTCCCAACGGTGCGATCAGTAAAACTTCTAATTTTTCCAAAGATTACTCAATTTCCAGATTCGAAGTAAGTATTTCTTACGAGAGTGATTTCGATAAGGCTCTCTCTATAGTCGAAAAAATAGTTTCAGATCTTTGCGTGGATTGGAACCTGTTTATTATCGAACCCACGAAAGTACTCGGCATAGTGGAATTCGGCGATTCCAAAGTCGTCATTAGAACTCAAACAAAGCTTACCGTCGGCAAAAGAGTAGATTTTGAATGCGAGCTCAGAAAAAGAATTTTGAAGATTTTTGCGGAAAATGGAATTGAAATTCCTTATAGAAAACTGGTAGTAATATCGCCTGCGGGCGGCAAAGATTAAAAGCCGGAAAGATTTTTTAGTTAGAATTCGGCACGCAACTTGCTTTATAAGCTTTCAAATTTAATTTATTGTTGGATTTTTCAAAAACCGGATTTATGTTTTTTATAAATTACGATAAACATGTCGCTATTTTATGATATAATTAATATAAGGGAAATATTTACATGTTTATCATTATGTTTTTGCGTTATGCCTTAACTATGGAGGTAGCCGTTATGATTGATAGAAAGTATCGTTCAAATAAAAAAAAGGGCCAGTCAATGGTCGAATTCGCTCTGGTATTGCCGATATTGCTTTTGTTCTTTGTGGGAATCATGCAGATCGGCTTTATCATAAACGACTATATCGCTCTTAACCGCGCGGTAGCCGAAGCCTGCCGTTTCGGCTCCACACTTGTGGGTTATTCCTCCGCCGAAGTCCTTATTGTTGGAAAACTCATCGACAGCCTTGGCGAAAATATAAAAAAGCCGAATTTAAGAATTGTCGCCTTGAACAATCAAAAATTCGGGCCTTATTCCAAAAGCGTTTCAGGCGATGTATTAGACGGATCGGGTCAAAGCGTAACAGCCTTTGCCGCTCCGCTTTTTTTTAAATACGATAATGATTCACAAAATGATTTTTCAGACGACTCGCTTGTTTTGCCGACAAGATTTAATTGTTCTTATGTCAGCGTCAGGGTCGAATACGACCACGAAGTCGTTATTCCTTTTGCTGACCTTATAAACTCGGCCACTATACTGCTGAACGTTTCCAGCACATGGCCGGTGAGCGCATATTATCCAAACCTGATGCCGGCCGGGCAGTTCCGGCTTAGCGGTTCTCTTCCGATTGCGGTAAATCAAAACGCCTGCGTTTTGACCGGTAATCCCGTTACCATAAAAGGCGATTGGCTTCTGGCCGGCGGCTTTGGATGGCTCGATCTTTCAGTGCTTTATGATAGCGGCGATAATCCTAACGCCGGTCCTAACGAGCTGGCGGCCTGGATATCAGATCCCTATTCCGCGCCCATACAGATATTGCCTCCTCAAAATATATATTCGATGACCGGCCAGAAGAATGCTTCCAGCGTCCGCGACGCTCTGGCGTCTCTTTTAGGTAAAAACGTCATGATTCCGATATACGATATTTCGGGTTCGCAGGGCAATAACGGGTATTATCACATCGTTGGGTTTGCGGTGTTCAAGCTTAACAGCATTCAGAACTATCCTGATTTAACTGCGACTTATGTAAAGACCATAATGAAAGTCAACTGAAAGGCCAGGGGTGAGCAGCTATGAATTTATTTAAATTAAGAAAGCTTAAAAAAATAAATAATGCCGGTTCCGTGCTTGTTCTGGTGGCCGCCGGCATGGTCGCTTTTTGCGGAGTGGCCGCGGTCGCAATAGATATTTCGCGCGTATATCTTGAATCCGCGCGCGTCGAAGAATCGGTAGAGGCGTCTTCTATGGCCGCCGGCCGCGAACTGGCCGCCCAGAAAACCACTACGGCGCAACTTAGCGCCACGCAGGAAGTGGCCATCAAAAACGCCGCGATTTCTTTTGCAGCCCAAAACGGGCTCACGATCACCTCTGAAGAAATAGTGATCGCCGGTAATCGCGTTTATGTCGACGGCAACCGTAAAATCGATTATACGTTCGCTAAGATAATCGGGTACGACAGCACGGAAGTTTCCGCTCGCAAAGTCGTAGAAATAGACAGAGAGGGCAAACCGAGGGTTGTAAAGCAGGCCCAGTATCATGTAATGCCTTGGGGCATTCCGCACCGCGAATTGAGCGAACCTTACGATATCAGCACAAAACAGATAACGATGGAGCCTGACGATACTTACGGCGAAGTCGAAAAATTCACTCCCGGCCAGGAATACGTTTTAAAGCTCGGAAGCGGAGTCGCGTCGGGCGATCCGGCCGTTCCCCTTGGAGCTCAGGTCCTGATACCTATGGGATCGGAAGGCGGCGTCAACGACCAGTGGTCTATTGGTTTTAAAAGGGCTTACGGCCTTGTTTTATGGCTTCTGACTTCCGAGGCGCGCAACGGCGCGGGGCTCGAAAACGTCAAATGGCTGCTTAACTATCGAGGCGGCTCGTTTATGTTTCCATACAATCCGGCTCTTCTCACCCGTCTTGGAGCTCTTAAGCTTTCGGGCGGCGGGCTTTTTGGATCATACGGCATGTTCACCGCCGTAACAGACCCCGACAGCGGCCGGCAGCTTTTTCCGTACGTTAAATACTGGATCGTAGAAGATCCGACTGCGATAATCAACCAGACTACGGCCGTTATAAACCTCACTACGGCGCCGCGTATCGGCGTTTATTCGTCCGGCGAAGACGCCGTTACAAGAACGCTGTTGGACGCGGGCATCAGTTACGATAATTTTTACGATAACGAAATATTGGCTGATATACTCACTAATCCGGTTACCGAACCTGACATTCCATATACATGGCTTCACCTGCACCACGAAGATTTTTACGGCGGAACTACCAGCCAGACCCCTGTCCCTATGATATCCATACGCGACGCTTCCGGCAACGATCAAACAGGACCCCACGGCGCGCTTTTATATGTCCGTGGCTGGAACTGGACCACCTACGAAGACGGAAACAGATATATAAGAATATTTTTCGGCGATCAAATCATGACGCCCACGCTTACCGGCACATACTACGGCTGCTCCACGGGTTCAGACGCTCTGGGACCGTATGTCAACGCAAACGACAGCGGAAATTTCGAGGCTACCTTTACGATACCTGCGCGGGCTAACGGGAATTATTACGTTTATGCAAGAGTCGGCGGCGGCGAAGGCGACGAATCGTCAAACTATACCACTTATGAAATAACCGGTTCTTCGATCGCTCCGGCGATAACGTCGGTAAATCATACGGATCTTTCCAACAATGTTTCCACCGGCAGTTTAATAAGGGTTTCGGGTTCGAGCTTCGGAGCCAACCAGCCTGGAATAATAATTAAATTTGACGGCATGGGTCAAAATGTTACTAAAACCGCTACATTCCCGAATTGCGAAGTGGCCAGCTCTCTTGTAAAAGCCGATCAAAACGGGCAATTCGAAGTGACTTTTTACGCTCCCGACGTCCCCGACGGCACGCACGAAGTGTATGCCCAGGTAGACAATGTTCTTTCGAACCGTGTTAATTTTAATGTAAATAATTACAGAACGCCCGTGATTTCTATATCCGATTTTGTTGGTATTCCCGACAGCGGTCCGAAAGGCACTATGCTGTTCGTTGAAGGCAGCGGTTTTGTCCCGGATTATACAGGTATTACCGTTAAATTCAATTCTGTCGCAATGAATGTGGAAGACGGATTGAAATATAATGAAGATTGGGTGTTTGGCGGAACCATCACGTCAGACGGCGGCGGCAATTTTCAGGTGAAGTTTCCGGTTCCTGATAACGTTGCGGACGGAACTTACGAAGTTAAAGCGTTCGCGGGTTTCGGCTCGTCCACCGAAGTGCAGGTATATACCGTAAAAAGCCAGAAC
Source organism: bacterium (assembly GCA_029571125.1). GTDB lineage: Bacteria > Muiribacteriota > UBA9980 > UBA9980 > UBA9980 > UBA9980. The sequence goes on along the minus strand of JAKPTH010000388.1, from coordinate 4,136 downwards.
ACTTCTGAAATAGACGTCTTCGATTTAAACGGCGATATGCATGCCGGTCTTGCCGGAAGCGAAGTCATATGCCGCGGCGTTTATTTTACGCCGGCTACGGGCAATATAAAACTTCTTTTCGGCACCCAGGAGCTGACTGTCAGCGACACTACCACTTATTTTAACGATTATGTTTTTCCGCCCGATTATAAAGTAATTAAAACCGATTTCGACGGCAAATTCGAAGTTAAATTCAATGTTCCCGCTCTTGAAAACGGCAATTATACCGTTACCGCATTTATCAACGATCAGACCGCGTCTAATTCGGTTTCGTACCGCATCGGTTCGGGTTCGCTTACGCCGGCGCTCGCGCTTACCGATAGCGCCGCGCCTTATAATCAGGGACCTTCAAATGAAGTCGTTAGAATCGACGGAACTGGATTTCCCGCGAACGCTTCCGATATAAAAATATATCTCGGCTCGGAGGAGATGGATTTATATCTGCCTTCCGGCTATATGGGAGCCGCTTCGATCGTCGATAATAAAAAAATAACGGCCGATGCGAACGGCGAATTTAGCGTCCAGTTTATCGTTCCAATGAAAACGCCCATGGTTTATCTGCTCAGGGCTTCAAACGGCGTTACCGATTCGCCTACTTATTCCTATACCGTTCAACCGATTTCCACGTTCTATACTTCGGGCCATAGCGATTTTTCAACGAATGACGACGCCTTTAACCGCAGCGCCGCAATGTATTTAAAAGTAATTTCAACCGAGCTCGACCGCGCCTCGATTACTCAGGCAAAATTCAGCATTGAATGCGCATATCATACCGGCGCCGGAAAGCACACGGTGGCCGATCTTAACTTGACCAATAACGGCGATTTTACTTATACCGGAGTTTTCGACTGGAACGCTTACGCCAATGTCCATAATGGAGTCTGGCAGATTAAATTCGATTTAAGGGATTCCAGCGGTAAAATATACAATCCTACCAAAATAATAAATATAACGGGCACCAACGTCGCAACTCAGTCTTCTATAATGTCTTTAAATTCTAACTTATCCACGGCGGATTTCGGAGTTTCCCGCTCGTCGTCGATTTATTACAAGATACAATCTAACATCGTGGATTCCACTTTGATTACCGCCCAGACCGCAAAGCTTTATTGCGCGGCCAACTGGTACGATGCCGGCGGAACTCATTATTACGAACTGCCGGATTTGCAAAACAATCTCGACGGCACCTATCAGGGCGGCTGCAATCTTAACGCGCTGTCTCCGCTATGCCATTATGGAATGTGGATATTAAACCTTAAAATACAGGATTCTTATCCTCAAACATACGAAGTTGCCAAAGAGATATTCCTTTTTTCGAGCAGCTCGTCGCTTCGGGCTATCGTAAGTAAAAATCCTTATTTCGGTTCCACCTACGATATAAAAAGCGACGGAACCCGCTCTGATTCAAGCACCGCGGCTCCTCGCTTCAACTCTAACGGCACGGTTTACCTGGTTTTCAACGCGGCCCCGCCTAACGCCGCTACCAAAGTCAACTATTCCAGCGTTACGGCGAATACTTTTAAACTGCAATTTTCGGAATATAGCAACTTTCCGACCGGCAATTACAGAACGAACTCAAGCGTTCCCGTCGCTAAAAGGGGTCTGCCTAAAGTAGTTACCACTGCGGATTTTATGCTTGCCAACAACGGAAATGGCCTGTTTACGGCTGAAATCGCTCTCGATTCTGCCGGTATCACGAGCGTAAGAAGGGCGGCGTGGGACAAATATTTCCGCATAGTAATGACAGTGCGTGATACGGCCAATGTAACAGCCTCCATAACTACGCGAGCGCATGAAATTGATAACACCAACTCGCAAACGCCGGACTATGTCGATTTGCATTCTCCGTTTATCAATCCGGTCGCGCCTTCGAAAGATTATTTAACGCCGGTTTATGCGGCTTTAAAAGCTCTTTCTACTCAGGCATATATAAAAAGCCGCAACTTTATGGAGCTTGCCAGAAAGCCTGTTTTTACAGAAAATCTCACGGCGCGTTCGATGTTCGGCAAAACCGCTTCTTCTATGGCGTTCGGCTTTAAAGACGCCGAAATGAGAAACGATATAAGCCTCCTGTCAACTCCGCAAGGCCGTGAAGTTTACTTTAAAAACAGAGTGAATAACGCTTTTACTAATTACGCCTGTGATTATACGCTTCAAAAATCGCTCGAAAAGAAAGCCGCTTCAAAACACGGTTCGGGCTGCTGCACTAAAAACCGCTCGGTTCCAGCCAAAAATGTTTCGCCGGTTAAAGCGGGCGACGGGCTTGCGGACCGCGCCTTCAGGAGCCTTTTTATGCCTTCCGAGGCCGTCGCGGCTGCTTATGGCGGAAAATACGCCGTAGTCCACAAAATACGCGACTGGATAATCGGCGGCGGCTATATGTTCACCATGTGTTATGCCACTGAAACTATCGATAGAACGCTGGCTTGCAGTTCGTCGGGCGACCTGGTCGGGTACGACTTTACCTTCGGGTTCAAAGATTTCGATCCGACCAAAGACAGCCCTTCTTCGGCCGGCGCTATAGATGCGAACGACGGCACTATGACGCTCGTCGATCAGAGCGCCACGAACGACCGCTATAAAAGGCCTCTTGCGGTAACGCAAAACCACTTAACCAGCTTCCCCGGCTTTACCGGCTCTACTACGGCGTTTAAAAAAGCGTTCGTAAAGCAGTTTACCGGCCCCAAAAATTCGCCGGTAAATATTCTTGCGCAGGTTAGCGAAACGGTCGTCAAGTATATAGGCGCCGAGTACGGCGACGGCTGGTTTTCGTTTCTCGGCGGACACGATCCCCGCCTTATCGCCACTTACAGGCTTATTCTCGATAACATAATGATCGGCTCGCTTTCGTCTAATAATCCGCCCACGGCTACTTCGGTTTCCTACGGCATAATCGATTGGGACAACACCGACGACGGTTTTGAAGGCGATGAAACCGACTATAAGAATACCGTGCAGTTCGGCCACGCTCAGCCCCTGTACGGCGAAATAACCACTACGTATCCCGGCGATATATCCGGCGAAGTAACGGTAGACTCCATCCCTTACTGCTTTGAAGATGCCACCAACGCCTCTATAGCTTCGCTTTACGCGGCGGATACGCATACGCCTCGTCCCGAGGGCGCCGAAGGTACGCCGCGCACTTATCTGAATTATACCGAAGGCTCTTCCCGCTTCGTTCTGGTGCCCATAGTTTCAAATTTCCACTCCAGCGGGGCCGCCGCATATACTCAGCCGCAGAACGTCGCAAACAACCCGAAGTATATTTACAGGCTCGTAGGCCGCGACAAGGTCAGGGTAAAGCGTTACGCTCTTTTTTATCTTTCAGGCAACGAAGCGCATCCCGATGCCGATCCTTTATATAACGAAGTGGGCGCGTTGAGATACGGCGAAGTCAGGGCGAAATTTATAGGATATCTGAAATAAAATCATGCGGCTGAGGCTTGTTCATTGAAAATAAACTTTATAATATAATTATATTAAGTTTCAACGATTTTTGTTCGATAAATAACATAACAAAATCAATGTATTTTTGACTACTCTTTTATAGCGTTTATTATAACATACCAAAAACTTCGATCCTTTTCCAGCATTAGTTGTAGTTTTGTTCGCAGCATTTTTTAAATCAGGAGCCAGAGCATGAATTTTTATGAAAAAGAATATGTTATAAGCCATATTCAAGCCACATTTATCATTATCACTTTTATTCTCACCGTTTCTTTTTATTCCAGCGGATGTATTGAAAAAAGCGATCCTTACGCCCCTTCGCCGGTCCGGTCAAACGCCGCGGTAGAAGATAATTCCGGGATAGCTTCGGCGGTACGCGAACATTTCGGCCAAAGCCTTGGCCAGATAATAGCCGTCGAAAATTTTCAGCAGAGCACCGCTCAGGCCATCGTTACAGTTACGATGCCGAAGCCGGATAAGGCAAGGGTTTACCTTGTGCGCGCCAACGATAAATGGGTGATCGAAAGAGTTCAGAACTCGATAGACGAAACGGATCTGCCGGGTATCGGCGAGTAGAGCTCAAGACATAATTTTATCGGCTCGTTTTTATTTCATGGGGAATGTTTATTAGTGAATAGTGCAGAGTGGAT
>JAKPTH010000386.1 GCA_029571125.1 bacterium | reverse complement strand
TCAAGATTCCGGCGGAAATAAAACGGATTACTTTTATCCAGCCGTCATCGAAGCTTTTAATTTGAATATTAAAAATTATGAATTCTTTTTTTCGAACTCGTCCATGAAATCAACCAGCGCTTTAGCCGATTCGATAGGGAGCGCGTTATAAAAAGAAGCTCGTACGCCGCCTACCGAGCGGTGGCCTTTAAGGCCTATCATACCGGCAGCTTTGGCCTCTTTTATGAACTTTTCTTCGAGCTCTTCGGATTTAAGCCTGAAAGGGATATTCATGAGCGAGCGGCTGTTTTTTTCTACCGTGCCGCGGTAAAAATCGTTTTTATCCAGCCTGTCATAAAGCACTTTCGCTTTTTTGACGTTGACTTCCTGCATTTTAGCGAGTCCGCCGTTCTTTTTGAGCCATTTGAGAACGAGGCCGATTATATAGATGGAGAAGCAGGGCGGAGTATTGTAAAGCGAAGGCTCTTTGGCCATTATTGAATAATTGCACATGGTGGGTATGTTTTTAGGGCTCCTGGCGAGAAGATCGTTTCTTATTATTACCACCGTGCAGCCGGCGGGGCCGACATTTTTTTGCGCGCCAGCATAAATGAGCGCGAATTTTTTAATATCCACCGGACGCGAGCAGAAATCGGATGACATATCGCAAACTAGATCGGTCGGCCCGGTGTCGGGATAGGACTGCCATTCGGTGCCGCGTATCGTGTTGTTCGAAGTAATATGCAGATAAGCCGCATCCGGAGTTGTTTTGAACTTATCGGGTATATAGGTGAACGCTTTATCTTCGCTGGACGCTATGACGTTCACTTTTTTACCGAGTTTCTGAGCTTCCTCGATAGCTTTTGTCGCCCACACTCCGGTATTGATATAATCCGCCGAACGGCCGTCGGCCAGCAGATTCATGGGCACCATCGCGAACTGCAGAGTGGCGCCGCCCTGTAAAAATAAAATCGTGTAATTGTCCGGTATGGAATAAAGCTCTTTCAAATCTTTTTCGGCTTCTTTTAATATGTTATCATACACCTTGTCACGGTGGCTCATTTCAAGAACCGAAAGGCCGTTCCCTTTGTAATCTATGAAATCTCTCTGCGCCTCTTCGAGCACCTCGAGAGGAAGCGCGGCCGGGCCGGCGTTAAAATTGTGAATTCTTTTTGTCATACCTTATCTCCCCTTACTTTATTTTAATAATATCGCAGCATGCTCTATACTTATTGCTCCGCTAAATTATAATCAAATTTCAAATAAAAGTCCAGAAAAATATTGAAAAATTATCTGTATATATAATGTCCTTGACATATTTGCATATTTTTTGTATAATCAATCCAACAGAGAAAATAAGGCGGGTGATAATCATGTCGATAAAAAAATCGTTTTATTCATTATTCTTTTATTCATCATCATCCACGTCACGTCCGTCGCCTGAAACAACGGATAAGTCCGGTTCCACAATGATATTTACCATGATAATGGTTCTTATACTGATGCTTCTCGGTTTTTCGATAATTTATATGATGCGCAACGAGTCTCAGCAGGCTTTTAATTATGTAGAAGCTTCCACGGCGCATTATCTGGCCGAAGCAGGCGTCGAGCACGCTATGTACGTGCTTCAAAACAACGTAAACGATTTCGTCAACGACTCGGCGAACGTAGGCTGGAATAAATTATTCGCCACCAAAAAAGAATTTTCTTTCGACATTCCTTTCATAGACCAGCGCGACGAACTGTCGGCTTACTGCCCCGAACTAAAAAAAGCAGTCGATAGCGAAGTCGCCTCGAAAATACCCGGCGGCGCAATATTATCGTTAAGCGTTTCATACAAGCTCTCCGAGGAAATAGACGAATACCGAAAAATCGGAACGCTTAAAATCGGATGCACCGCAAGATATAAAAGCATCAAAAGAAAAGTCGAACTTGAAAAAGAGGTCTTTTTATTTAAAGACATCCCCATCCAGTTCGATCACGTTTTATACGTCAACAACTCAACCGAAGAAACCATTCCGGGCCGGCGCGATAAAGGCAACTCCGGTCTCTGGAGAAAAATCGCCAATTTTTTCAACAGCCGCTACGTGCCGCAGCACTTTTTCGTAAACGGCCTCAAGGTTTTCATGAGGGATTTCACTATTCCCATAAATAAAGAAGCCGATCCCACGTGGTTCGGCGCGTTCGAAACGCGCATATCCATGATAGACAAGCTCTCTAACGTAAAAGTAGACGCCAACGTGGATCTCACGCCATTAAAAGAGCACCGCAAGCTGCTTTCCACCCTCACGAATCTAATAACCGGCGGCATGTTTTCGCCCATCAAGGAATTCGACG
>JAKPTH010000372.1 GCA_029571125.1 bacterium | reverse complement strand
CGTGCGGATAAAAAATGTTGTATATATTTTTTTTTGCGCTTTGCGGTTTTAAAGGCATGAGGCACGAGTTGCATAAACCTACCTGCACGCGGCATTCGGGGCAGCTTATCGTCGAGCAGGCGCATAAATCGGCTTTAGCACCGTTTTTTAAAACGATTACCTTTCTGATGATGCCCATAAAAATAATTATAAGCAGCACGTTTAAAAGCACCGCTATCATAAAAAGCGGGTTGCTTCTCATCGGAGAAAAAAAAGCGTAATATAAATCGGAATCTTCTAAAAACGAAATCTCTTCTTTATTTTTTAATTTGCCGGATAAAAAAGATCCGGGGCTGATTTTTTTATGGTGAAAAGACGCGGCCTGGGCGTCATGCGACAGTAATTTGGAAACGTATGAAAAATAATGGTAAAAGTCTATGGAAAGCTTTTCGTTTTTAAAGGCCTTCAGCAAAGCTTTATCGAGGTTCGCCATGGCCGAGTTATCTATAGGCATTGCGTTTATGGCCTGAAATTCATGAGGGTTTTTAAGAAAATCGTTGGTTTCGACGGATAGTTTTAAGTATTTTCCGAATCCGGTGGAAAAATAACAATAAAAAATAACGAACATGAGGCATATTATAATATTTTTTCCGAGCGCCGATGAAATGAAGCTTTCTCTGGAATCGAGATACGGGGTTATGGAAATATTAGCGGCTCCGATTTCGAATTCGTGGGCTTCGTGCATTATCATGCGGCGGTATTTTAAATAAAGCGCCGCTATGAAAATGAACTGGATTACTATAAATGAAATAAGCGTTAGCAGCGCCAGGTTCATCGTGGTGAATATGGCGCCGGGCGAGGCGAAAACAAAGTAAAAAATGGCCGCGGCGTTATTTAGCGTTCCGGCGATGTCGAAGTTATAAATGGAAAGTATGGCGTGGTAAAAGTATGCTTTTTGATAGCCGGGCGAGAATTTTTTTGCGCAATTTAAAAGCGCGGCGGAACGCATGTGATTAAAGCCTATCAGCTTGACGGCTTCTTTTGTGTATATCGAAGCGCAGTATCTGGAATCGTATATGCCGTTTTTTTTCAGAAGGGTTATGATATCTTCGCAGGAACGTTCCAGTTTGTCTTCGGGAGAAGCTACCGAGCTTTTGATGAAAGAGTAAGGAAGTATTTTGCCGTAGAATTCTTCGGCGCAGATTATCTGCATATCGAGCGTTTCGAGTTCGAGCGCGTAGCGGTGTATGAGAGTTATGGCGCACAGCGCGCATAATATAAGAGCGATCGAAAATTTTTTAAAATAAGAAATCAGCGCGCTTTCTTTCTTAGCTTCGCCGATGTTGTTTATATCGCTCGTATTGCTCATAATGAAAACCAACCTAAATGACAATGGGGGCGATTTAAATTCATAAATGCCCCCATTGCAGTTTCGTTTGTTTGTCGCTGTTACTTTGCGTACTCTATTGCGCGTGTTTCCCTTATTACGACTATTTTGATCTGACCTGGAAACTCGAGTTCATGTTCTATTTTAGCTTTGATATCGTGAGACAGTTTGGCGGCCGTGTTGTCGTCGGCCATATCAGGCTTGACGATAACCCTTATTTCGCGTCCGGCTTGCAGGGCGTAAGCCGCTGCCACGCAGTCGTGCGATCCGGCAATTTTTTCGAGGGCGTCGATTCGTTTAACGTACGCTTCGATCGTTTCGAAACGCGCGCCTTCGCGCGACGCCGATATCGCGTCGGCCGCGCCTACGAGAACGGCTTCTACCGTTTCGGGGACGCATTCTTCGTGATGCGCGAGTATTGCGTTGACCACCTTTGGCGGTTCGCCGTATTTGCGGGCGAGGTCCGCGCCTATTATGGCGTGCGAGCCTTCCGCTTCGCTGGTTATAACTTTGCCTATATCGTGCAGAAGTCCGGCGCGTTTAGCGAGCTGAACGTCGGCGCCGAGTTCGCCGGCCATTATGGCGGAGAGTTTAGCGACTTCGACGGTGTGCTGCAGCTGGTTCTGACCGTAAGACGTTCTGTAGTGGAGTTTGCCTATGAGCGTGATGAGTTCCGAATGCAGGCCCTGAACGCCGAGTTCTATTGTGGCGCGTTCGCCTATTTCGTGGATCGTCTGCTCTATTTCAGAAGTGGTCTTAGCGACTACTTCTTCTATGCGGGCTGGATGAATTCTTCCGTCGCGTATGAGTTTTTCAAGTGAAATCCTGGCGATTTCACGTTTTATGGCGTTAAAGCCTGAAAGCACTACGGCCTGCGGCGTGTCGTCGATTATTATCGAGATGCCGGTGAGGCTTTCGAGCGTTCTTATGTTGCGTCCTTCGCGGCCTATTATGCGGCCTTTCATATCTTCGTCGGGAAGATTTACCACCGTTACCATTGAGTCGACGTTGTGATCTATAGCGCAGCGCCCTACGGCGGTGGCTATTATCCATTTAGCCTTTCTGTCGGCCGTTTCTTTGGCCTCGTCTTCGGCTTTTTTGACTTTTTTCGCGATTTCGCCCTGGAGCTCCATCTCGATAGTGCTGAGGATGTGGTTACGGGCTTCGTTCATGCTGAGCCCTGAAATTTGTTCAAGCCTTTCGACCTGCTGTTTTTTCAAGGATTCAGTTTCGGCTTTTAAAACTTCGATTTCCTGTTCTTTTTCGGTTATAACTTTTTCGCGTTTTTCGAGAGTATCCGCTTTTTTATCGTTTTTAGCTTCTTTTGCGTTTATTCTCTGTTCGTATTTTAAAAGCTCGTCGCGTTTTTCACGCGTTTCTTTTTGAAACCTTTTTTCAAGCTCTTTTTTTAATTCGACAAGCTGCTCTTTGGCTTCGAGATGCGCTTCTTTCAACAAGCCTTCAGCGTCGTCCTTGGCCTTTTTGAGCATTTCCTGTATTTTTAAATTTGTAGCGTTGATTTTACTGTCGGTATAGAATTTTTTAGATAAAAAAACTATAACTGCGCCCGTTAAAGCGCCTACTAGCAACCATACTAAATTCAGTATTACGGGATTATCTATTTGACTCACCTCCATTTTGTGTTGTTATATATTAAAAATAAAATAGTTCTTTAACTTTTTATTTTTGTATCGTATATTATAATTAATCACGGCTTAAAAGTCAAATTAAAATTTTATAAAATTAACTTACTTTTTGCTTTTTGCTTTGCTCACTTTAAATTCTTCTATTAACTGGCGCAGCGACTCTCCGGAACCGGAAAGCTCTTCGCTGGAAGCGGCGAGCTCTTCGGATGAGCTGGCGTTTTCTTCGGTTATGGAAGCTACGTTTTCGACCGCTTTGGAAACTTCGTTGGCCGTAGCGCCCTGTTCTTCGGTTGCCGCGGAGATCTGTTCGATAGCTTTCGCCGTTTTTTCGACGCCTTCGAGGATCTTTTTAAGGGCGTTTCCGGTCTGTTCCGAAAGTCTCGAGCCTTCCGCGACGTTATTGGCCGATTCCTTGATGAGGTTGGTTATTTCTTTAGCTGCTGTGGAAGAGCGTTCTGCGAGCTTTCTAACTTCGTCGGCGACGACCGCGAAACCCATGCCGTGTTCTCCGGCGCGGGCGGCTTCGATAGCGGCGTTGAGTGCGAGCAGGTTGGTCTGGTCGGCGATTTCGCTTATTACGCCGATGATTGCCGAAATCTGTTCGGACGAACGGCTTATCAATTTCATGGCTTCTATGGCGTTATTTACGGCAACGCCGCCCGCGTTGGCCTCTTTTTTAGTTTCTTCCGCCATTTCGTTTGTGTTTTGAGCCGAAAGCGCTATGTCGTTGGTCGATTTGGTTAATTCGGTTATTGACGCCGATATTTCTTCTACCGTGGAAGCCTGGCTCTGCGCTCCCTGAGAAACGCTCTGAGCGTTGGA
>JAKPTH010000368.1 GCA_029571125.1 bacterium | reverse complement strand
ATCTGCGACTGCGTGGATAAGACATATTTAATTTCATATCCGGTTACGGTGGAGAGCCTGTCGATTAATTCATAGTTGGTGGGATCGCTGATGGCGATCGTGAGCGTTTTATCGATTATTTCAAGCGGAACGAACTCGCCGGTCTGTAACAGATTCGACGGCACGGATCTTTTGGCTTCGTCTGAAACCGTTACGTCTTTCAAGTCTATGTAAGGAACGTCGAATTGCTTTGCGAGAGCGATCCCCAGGTCATCTTCGGTAATGTAACCCGCGCCCAGAAGGGTTTGGCCAAGCAGCTGGTTTGTTTCCTGCTGTTTCTGCAGAGCCCATTCCAGCTTCTGATCGTCGATGACACCCATTTCTATGAGTATCTGGCCGATTTTCTTTTTTCTTAAAAATTCTGACATAATTTATTAACTGTTAAGCCCCCTTAATGCTACTCAATAATGTTTCTGGCACTTAACGAAAACTTATTATTGCGCGGGCGCGACGGCTTATTTGGATTCGGTCGAACCTTCGGGAGCGGTCTTTTTTGCGTCATCGTCTATTAAAAGACTCACGTTTTTAGAAGGGATTATAGTGGACACCGCGTGCTTGAATATAAGCTGCTGACCGACGTTTGTATTGAGCATAACCGTAAAGGTATCGAAAGAGATGACATTGCCCATTATTTTTACGCCGTTCATCGTGTAAACGGTTATGGGAATTTTATCTTTTCTGACAGCGTTTAAAAAAACATCCTGGATATTGACTTTACTCATTGTAAACCGCACCTCTTTATATATTTTTAGAAATATCAGCTATTATCGATTCGTAAACTCCGGAGTCGTTAATAGAAGCGTCGTCTTTTTCAAACCATTTCTCGAAGCTGAACCTTTTAAAATACGTCAGCTGTCTTTTGGCGTAATTTCTGGTGTTCTGTTTAATCATATCTGCGGCTTCGCTTGATGTCAGCGAACCGTTTAAATATTCTATGCATTCCTGATAGCCGATGGATTTCATGCCCGGAGCGAGCTTCGAATATCCTTTTTTAAGCAGAAACGCCACTTCTTCGACTAGTCCGTTCTCAAACATTTCGTCTACTCTCAAGTTTATATTATTATATAGTAATTGCCTCGTTTTTGTCAATCCAAAAATTAAATAATTATAATCGTTGTTTTTCTCCCGTACGTCTTTATATGAGGAAAACGGCGCTCCGGAAAGCCTGGACACGATTATAGCCCTTACGAGCCGCTGGCGGTCGTTGAATTTTATCCTGGCGGCCGAGTCCATGTCCAGTTTCATCAGTTCGCTCATTAAAAAAGACGTTTCTTTCAATTCGAGTTCGTCGCGCATTTTTAAGGTGAGAGCGGGGTCCATTTCAGGGATCTGCGATATTCCGTTCACAAGGCCGTCAAGGTAAAACCCGGTCCCTCCGACGATCAGAGGCATTTTTTTTCGCTCGGTGATTTCCTTTATTTTTTCGGCGGCGTAAGCCGCGAAATCGGCGTAGGAAAATGAACGGTCCGGGGTTATTATGTCTATGAGGTGATGTTTTACCGCTTCGAGCTGCCCGCGCGAAGGTTTTGCGGTGCCGATGTCCATATATTTATAAATCTGTCTGGAATCGCACGAAATTATTTCCGCGTCGAATTTTTGGGCTATTCTGACGGCGAGCGCGGTCTTGCCCGACGCCGTAGGTCCGATGATGACCGGAACCGTTTGCGTTTCATTTTTTTTTATTCGGTCTTTCATTATTTTAATTACCTTATATTTTTTTTGATTTTTTCTATTATTTTCTTAGCGGTTTCGGCCATTTCCGCCCCGGGTTCGAGCTTGATAACCTTTTTCAACTCTCCGACCGCATCGAAATTGCGGCCCGTCATGCTCAGCACGATGCCGAGATAAAGGTGCGCCAGAGGGAAGTCGGGAGAAATTTCTATGGCTTTTTTAAGAAAAACCGCGGCTTTTTCGTAATATCCTTTTTCTTCGAGCAATAAACCTATCTTACAGTAAGCTTCCACATAAAACGGGTCGATCGAAATGGCTTTCTGATAAGCCATGATGGCCTTTTCGGCTTCGCCGTTTCTGGCGTAGAGCAGCCCGGCCTTGTAAAACTGTACGGCTTCGCCCGCCGTTGCGCTTTCTTGAGCATCGGAAGTTTTTGCGGGTGCTTCGAAAGACGTGTGAGGCAGCTCCGAATATCTGGAGTTGATCATGTTGATCGCATGCAGAGCCGCCATGCGGACTTCGGCGAAGTCGTCGCCCAGCGCCGAAGTCAATATCTGCATATCGCCCTTGTTGCCGATAATGCCTATAACTGAGGCGGCTTTTGCCCTTATTTTCTTTTCACCGTCTTTCATGAAAGAAAAAATGATGTCTTTGCTTTTAAAGTGTTGGTTGCGTGAGAGCGAATCCAGAATAGGCTCTACGAACTTTTTTTCTTTAAGAAGCCTGACTACGGCAATCTGGGCTTTTTCGCTCGCCAGGGTCGCCAGAAATGAAGACGCGGCCGCGGCCACGGTGGTCACTTCGTCGCCGGCGGCCGGGATTATCCTTTCCACTTCGAGCTTTTCACGGAGTTTTTCCGGAAGGTTGTGCAGGGCTGTTATGGTTTTATGGCGTATGACCCATCTCGAAGATTTAATCATTCTGTAAAGATAATCCAGCACGCCTTCCGCTTCGAGCTTGGAAAGAGAGTTTACTATCGCCAGGTTCATCTCGTCGTCTTCGGGGGTTTTTTCGGCGACGCTCATAAGCAGCGCCGCCACTTCGTTTTCGTTGAATGCGCCGAGGCATTCTACCGCCTTTCTGGCGACTTCGCCGTTTTCGTCGTAAACGGCTTCTTTTATAAGCTGATATGCTTCGCGTTTTTTCGTGAATTTTCCCAGGACGCCCACCGCCAGAAGCCTGAGATCCGCGCTCGGGGTCTGCAGAAGCCTCGCGACCGCGGGTATCGACTGCTCGGCTATGTTTATAAGCACGTGCTTGGACCAGTAAAAAAGGTTCGAATTCGCTTCCGGAAGGGTTTTCAGCAGCTGATTGATAAGGGGCTTCACGACCTGAGAGCCTATTTCGCTGAGCGAATCGGCTGAGTTTTTGCGCACCTGCCAATCGGGGTCGTTAAGCGATTTCAAAAGCGGCGCGCAAGCTTCAACGCCGATCTGGCCGAGAGCTTTTATCGCCCAGTAGCGTGAATTTTCGTTTCCGCGTTCGAGCACTTTCATGAGTTCGTCTATGGCCGAAGAGCCGAACTGGCCGAGAACGTAAGCCGCGTTTTTTCTTACCACCCAGTTTTCGTGATTTAAAGATTTTATTAAAAATTCCAGGGAGTAATCGGCCATGTGCAGGAGGTTTTCAACCGCTTTTTCGCGTATTTCCTCGTGGATGTCGGCGAGCAGTCCTATCAAAATCTCTACCGTCTCGGCGTCCCTTATATTTTTTAAAGCGCACACCGCGGTGTATTTCATGGTTATTTCCCTCGAGGACAGGGCGTCGATTATGGCGTGAGTCATAGCTCTTTCGGGGCCGCGCGAACTGATTTCGCCCATAATGTAAACAGTCCACCTTTTTACCTGCTGAGAGCTCGCCCCGCCGGAATAGAGTTCTATAAGCCTTTCAACGGCTGGCTTTCCGATTTTAGCTATGGCGTCGGCGGCTTTTTTGCATATCGGTTCGTAACTGTCTGAAAGCGCCGTGATGAGCACTTCGAGAGAATCCAGCCCGGCTTCCGAAAGCGCTTTTATCGCCGATATCCTTATGTCCTCGTTGCCGTTGCGGTAAGCTTTTGCCAGGTGCGGCACTATTTTCTGGCCGAGTTTTGCGAGGGCCTTGCATGCGCAGTCTCTCACATACCAATAATCGTCGCTCAGCGATTCTATGAGTGACTCTATTATTTCCTCGCCGAATCTCCCGAGCACCTCTATGGATTTGTGTCGCACTTCTTTTTTGGGGCTTTTGAGGCTCTTTTTCAGAGCTTCTATCGCCTGTTTGTTGCCTATTTCTCCGAGAGAGGTTATTACGGCGGTCCTGACGTCGCTGTTTTCATCGTCGACGTATTTGACGAGGGCTTCTACGGCTTCGCGCGTGGCGAGTTTGCCGAGTATGCTGGCGCACCAGAAACGCCTGTCGGAATTGCCTGCGCTGAGCCCGTTAATCAAAAAAGTTTCGGCGCTCTCGCTTTTAGACGATAAAATATCGCCTATGATCCTTCTTTTGGTCCATGAAGAAACTTCCAGAAGGTCTACCAGATAGGAAAGCCCGTTTCCGCCTATTCTGGCTACTGTCTGAGCGTACCAGTAAAAAGCCTTTTCATTCAGGGATTCGTTGGATTTCATGAGTCCGTAAATTTTTTCGGCGCACCCGTCCGGATTGATAGAGGCGAGGGCGCTGGAGGCGAAATAGGAAACTTCGTCCGAACCGCTTTCCATGGCGTTTAAAAGCGCGCTTTCGGCCTCGCGGCAGTTCAGGGAGCCCAGAGTTTTCGCTATGAGCGCTTTAAGCGGTTCGTCGCCCGAGGAGGCCAGTATCCCGATAAGCGCAGGGGCGGCCTGAAGGCATGCGCTTTTTTCTATGGCCGCGACGGCCTTCTTTTTTTCGGAAATTTTAGTGGAATTTAACTGAAGCAGTAAAAAATCCAGGTCTGCAGGCATTTATATACCTCCATCGGCTTTTTAATTTTTATTTATGCGCCCGTTGAATATTGCCCCGTTTTTGATAAGCGCGTAAAGCGCCAGAACGCAAAGAGCAAGCTCCGGCAGAGAGTATGAAAGATTGTAAATCAGTGAAGCTTTAAGGCTTCCTCCGAAAAACAGATATCCCGAATATACGTGCGCGCACGTTTTTAACCCGAAAGCGGCTATTGAAAAAAATACCAGCGTCAAAACGTCTTTGTTCGGCGCCAGAGCCGCGGCCGAAAGAAGGGCGTAGGCGGCCGGATAGTCTATGAAGGCTTGAACCCAGCCTATTACATGGCCGCTGGTCATGATTTTCAGGACGCCGAGAATAAAGCCCGCCGCCGCTCCGGGTTTTATTCCGGAAGTTATCGATAACGCCAGTATCGGAACGGGCGCCAGAGTAACCGAGCCGCCCTGCGGCATCGTGAATATTCTGATGTAAGAGAGCACGTATCCCATGGCGCACGCCAGAGAGCATTCTACCATCAGGCGCGTCCGGCTATTTATTTTCAGCGTACTTTTCAACTTGTTTCTCCAGCGAATCGATCCGCTCGTGGATGTTGTTAATATAGCGCATGTCTTTATTCTCTTCGGCGATTAAAAGAGCTTCGCGGTATTTTTCAAGCGATTCTTTATACTGGAACTTTTTTTCCCGCAATATCGCCAGGGCGAGAATTACCTCGATGTTGTTAGGGTCGAGCTTGTAAGATTCCAGAAGATTTTTTAAAGCCATTTCGTCGTTTTTGAAGCCCGAATAGATTATGCCGGCCAGGTAATATAATCTTGGATTGGCGGGGAATTTGACAAGGCAGTTTTTTATCTGGGTAAGGGCTTCATCGAATTTTTTTTCGTCGATTAATATGTTTATGAGGCTCTGATAGGCGGTTATGCTGTTGGAATCGAGCATCACGGCTCGTTTAAAATTTTCTACCGCGGTTTTTCCGTCTTTCTGACTGTATGCGAGAATCCCCAGCATTTCGTAAATCTGTGAATTCTGTGGCGCTATTTCGCGCGCTTTCAGTATAGCGACTTTTGCCTCTTTGTGCTGGCCGTTGTGTATGAGGATCCTCGCCAGACCGAGGTAGCCGCTGTACTCGCCGGGAAAATTGGTTACGATAAAGGCGTAAGCTCGGGTGGCTTCGTCTATATTGCCTTCGTTGAAAATGCAGTCCGCCATGCCGAGGTGCGCTTCGGCCAGGCGGGAATTGGCTTTCAGGGCCTGTTCGTAATATCCTTTCGCCAGCTTGAAGTTTTTTCGGAACCTCCAGATATTCGCCAGGTTTAAATTAGCCATTTCGTGCAGGGGCTTCATGCGCACTGCCGTGTCGAAACGTATGATGGCGTTGTCTATGTCGTTTATGGCTTTGTAGCAGACTCCGAGCTTGTAATTGGTTTCGGCGTCCTGCCTTACGTTTATTGCGTTCTGAAAGGCGCGCAGAGCGTCTTCGTAATTTTTTCTGCCGAGATATAAATCGCCGAGGAGGCTGTTGGCTTCATAAAATCGGGGTTCCGCGGAAGTGATTTCGCGCAGCTTTGAAATGGCCTGAACCTGTTCGCCGCGGCCGATGAGCTCATAGACGTATCTAAGGCGGCCTTTTGCCAGCAGCGCGTTCTTTTCTATGACTTCTCTGGGAAGGTCGTCTTCAGCCGTAAAATTTGCGGCGGGAAGCGTTTTGGGAGACGTCTGGCCGACGGCTCCTTCGCGTTCGCCAGTTTCGGCGCCCGAAGCGGGAACGGTCCGGCTCCATTTTTCGTTTTCGGATCTGAGGACCTCTTCGAATTTTTTATATTCGATGTTATCGGGGCTCAACTGCCTGAGCTTTTTGAGTTCAAGCATAGCCCTTTCTATATCGCCGTTCTGTGCGTAATATTTGACGAGATTTAAAAAAACGTTATCGGTAAGCGTTATTGTTTCCGCCCTGCACACGACGGCCGCCTGCGATGAGAGCACGGACGCGCCGATCGTAGCAAGGGCGGTCAGAGCTAATAGAACGCCTGCCGTTAGCGGTAAAAACGCCTTTTTTTTATCAAGCATAAAAACTCCTTTTATTAAACCGACATCCTTTTATCGGGCGGTTTATTTTAAAACCGCTATTTCTTCGATAAGTAAAGCGATTTTATTCATTACCAGAAAGCCCGTATCGGTCAATGCTATATTTTCCTTCTTTAGTGTTATTAATCCGGTTTCGGCCAGAGAGATTATTTGGGGGGCGCCGTGGATTTTATCGAAAATTTCGGGCGCAATCGCCTTTTTCCTCAAGCCTTCGTCCGTTCTTAGCGCCAGCATTATAGTTTCGAGCAGAAGATCCGGTCCGCTAAGGGTTTCGAGCCGGTAATAATTTTGTGTTCCGGCTCCGCCGATATATTCGAAAACCCCGTCGCAATTAGCCTGCCTTATGTGTCCGAGCGTCGAAACAGCCCCCGCGCCGAATCCCATGTAGTCTTCTTTCCGCCAGTATGAATAGTTATGCCTGGATATGAAATTGCGGTTTCTGGCGAAATTGGAGATTTCGTAATGTATGAAGCCGGCCTTTAAAAGCTGTCCGCAGACGCTTAAATATTCTTCGGCCGCCTCTTCTTCGCCAAGTTCCGTCAATTCTCCGCTTTTTACCATTGAACTAACCGGAGTATTTTCGCAGACCGAAAACTGATAAATAGAAACATGGTCGATTTTCAGCGAGTTTATGGCCGAAAAGTCGGCTTTTTTATATTCACCGCCTTTTTTATATGGAACCGCGGTCATAAAATCGGCGCTTATATTGTTAAATCCGGCTTCTCTAGCCAGCTCGAGAGCTTTTCGCGCTTCGGCGGCGTTATGGACCCGGCCGAGAAGCGATAGAGTCGCGTCGTCGCCGCTCTGTATGCCGATGGATATACGGTTGAAACCGGCTTCGCGAAGCCGCCTGTAGCCCGCCGCGTCGAAAATTTTGGGATTGGTTTCCACGGTAATTTCGCAGTCCGCGGCCGCCGTGAATTTATCCTTTAAAAGATCCAGCGTTTTAAC
>JAKPTH010000346.1 GCA_029571125.1 bacterium | reverse complement strand
TCAAGCACCTGCTCCGACTGGCGGCGCAATTCTTCTATGGCGGGAGTTCCCGTGCCCGAAACCGACTGGAAAGTAGTTACCGCGACGCGCTTGATCTCGCAGGCCTTATGGAGCGGCCACAAAGCCAGAAGCATCTGAATGGTGGAGCAGTTCGGATTGGCTATAATCCCGTTGTGCTCCAGGGCGTCTTCAAAATTTACTTCGGGCACTACCAGCGGAACGTTTTCATCCATGCGGAACGCGGCGGAATTATCTACCACGAGCGCGCCGTGCTTCGCGAATCCTGGCGCGTAATCGAGCGACACCTGCGTTCCCGCCGAAAAGAAGGCTACATCGTAACGGTTCTTCTTATAATTTTTAACGTCGTCCACGACGAAAGTTTTGCCCATAAACTTGATTTTAGTGTCTTTCGAGCGTTCGGAAGCGAAAAGATAGAGGTTATCGTATTCGAGGCCGCGCCTTTCGATCAGCTTTAAAAAGGCTTTGCCTACGAGTCCGGTGGCTCCTACTACGGCTATGTTCAATTTTTTACCGGCGCTTTTTTTCGCCGGGCTTTTCTGGGGTTTTACGCTCTTGTTTTTCATAAAAATTACTCCTTGCTGGTTGTATGTTAAATATTATTTAAGACACTAAACTAAGCCGCCGCCCTGCTCGTCGACTTCGACATGCAGAACGCGGGCCTTTATTTTATGCGAAAGATAGGCGCGCTCGATCCTTTTGACCACGGCGTCGCAGCACTGCGTATGCATTATCAGCACGGTCGCTCCGTTGCCGCAGAAAGTTATGCCGAGATTGCTGCAGGTTTTGGCTATTATCGATATTTCGTCAGCGCCTGGAATTTTACGGCGCAGCAGCGGTTGATGTATTTTATCTTCCATGGCCAGGTTCAGCAGCCTGAAATCTTTCTGGCAAAGCGCCGAAATGAACAAAGAAGCGCGCGAAAGATTGAACAGCGCGTCTTTCATGGTTATTTTATGGGCCATAAGCCTCGTCGAATCGCTTCCGCCTATTTCATACTCCGGTATTATAAGCGTAAGTTTTACGCTGTCGGGAAAATCGATGCGGTGCACCACATAACTTTCGTCCATAGGACTCGTTATTACAAATCCGCCGATGACGGTAGAGACGAAATTATATGGCGTGTTCTGGTATGATTTCAAGGCGCCCAGCACATCTTCCGGCGATAATTCGACTTCCGCGAAAACCGAAGAGGCTATAAGCGCGCCTACCACGCCTACCGCCAGAGAATTGAGCCCCCTGTTGAGCGGAACGTTGAAATCGTTAATTATGTGAATGCCGCCGTGCTTTATTTTATAGCCGAGCTTTCCTATTAAAAAATCCTTTACCACGCTTACGATGGCGTTATTTTCATCTTCTGGCAGCGCGGACGCTTCGTTGATGTTTGTGACGTGAAACCCCGTCTTTGAAGTTTCCTCTATCGTTATGAAATTGTAAAGCCCGACGGCCATATTAAACGAGTTAAACCCCGCGCCTATATCAGTTATAGTAGCGGGGACCCTTACCCGAACGCGTTTCGTCATAGTACCAGCTCGCTTTCCAGATCGCTCAGGGAAGGTTTTATGACCTTAAGCCGGCTCAGCCGCGACTCCGAATATAAAATTTCCGAAGAATCGGAGGCGCCTGAAATAACGGTAACTATGAGCTGATTGTCAAAATCCACGCCGTCGGATTTAAGCTTATAAAGCCCCGCAACGGAAACGCAGGATGAAATATCGGCGATCAGCGCTTCCCTTCTGGTCATGAGCTGATAAAGCGCTATGGCCTGCTGATCGTCCACCGCGCTTATATAACCGGAAGACTCGTCTCTGGCGATCAGCGCGTCTTCCACGACGGAATTTTCATCCCTCGATATGCTGACTTCGTTCAAAATAGTAGAATTCAAAAAAGACTGGCCGGAGCCGTACTTTGAATTTCCTGAGAACGCCGCGGCTTCGACGCCGATCATAAGCGGCAATTTATCTATTTTTTTATCGGAATAATATTCTTTGAACCCCCGCCAGGCCGAGCCCAGAAGCGCTCCCGAGCCCACGCCAGAGCAGAAAATATCGGGCGCGCGCCCCAGCTGGTCGCATATTTCAAAAGCTATAGTTTTAAGGCCGTTACAGTAATATTCGTTTTGATGCGAAACCACGTCGAAATTATATTTCGACGAAAACTCGCAGGCCATTTTTATTCCCGAAGCTATGTCGCCGTCGACGATAATTACGCTCGCGTCGTACATTTGAATGCGCTTGATTTTTTCCTCGTTGGCGAAAAGTTTCGGTATCAGCACTACGGCCTTGATGCTTGCCCTGGCCGCGTACATGGCGCATGAAATGCCCAGATTGCCTGCGCTGCAGCACACGATGCCCGGCCTGGCGTTATACCTGGCCGCGGCCACGGCGTTAGAGACGCCCCGGTCTTTGAAAGAATACGAAGGATTCACGTTTTCCTGCTTGAAAAAGAGGTTTATATTGTCGCCCAGCTC
>JAKPTH010000334.1 GCA_029571125.1 bacterium | reverse complement strand
GTCAACATGATTTTTTTATATGGATTTGATTTTATAACAAAATTTTTGAAAAAGCAAGCAAAAATTTTTAAGATAACTCCAGGCTGACCGTTGCCTGCGAAACGTTATCTAGAGGATGAAAATGAAGGCACGCAACTCGTTTTTGGATGAAATAATCCGGTTTATCTTTCATATTTTAATTACTTTATTGTGTTTAGTTTTTCCTTATGTTCTGAATATTGCCGCTTTTGCGGCGTTCGCTTCGCCTTTCGAATCGAATCCGATGCCCTGCCCTTCAGTCTATCTTCAAAGCGTCTCTCCGACTTCAGAAGTTATGATGATTCCGCTGTTTGCGCCTAAAAAGAATGAAAGCAGGCGCAAACATTTCTGGCTGATTCCGGTTCCGCCCGGCGCCGGGTTCAAAATCATCGCGGACGAATCTCCGGTATTCATCGATTCGCTTCTTGAAATCAAAAATTTCGCCGCGGCCTGGTTTAATAAAATCAAATATTCTAATGACATTTATTTTGTCTATCGTTTGTTTACCCAGGGACATGTGCTTTCATTTTATCGTCAGTGTTATAGTATAAGAAGTAAAAAACTGCCGGAAAATTACTTTGATAAAATATTTAAACATGAAAAAATAAACGGCGGCTGGCCGGAGATAAAAACCCTTGCGATCGGGTTCGGGGGCATTGACGAAAGATATAAGCCCGTCGTCGATTATTATCACGCCAGCGGATGCCGGTTCGTATTTTTATATATCGCCGATCAAGACGAATTCGACCGAAAAGCGGCGTATAATCCATGCAACGCGGTCAAATTCACTTGTCAAGGCCGCGATTACAAAACCAATCTTTATGCTTTTATTTCATATCCATCCAGCCCCGGTAAACTTTTCTACCCGTTTAAAATGTTCCATGAATGCAAAAATGGCGACTATCCACTAACTCTAACGGTTTTGGACGCTGTTGGACTCGTTATAGATGAAAAGCTCAAAGGACGCGTCGATTGGAAATACGTCGCCGATCATGCGATTGAACAGAGACTAAAAAACGAATATCGATTCGGATACCGCTATTTATATGATGATTTTTATGCTCATAATTATGAAGGCTACAAGGTTTATTCTCGAATAGCGATCGATTCCGCCGGCTTAAATATTGCGGACGATTCCGTCTTGTCGCTTGATTTAAAGAATGCCGATTTTAAATCGAGAGAGATTCGAAATTTCATCGATAGTGGTCCGATTGACTTTTATACACTGATTTTTATACTGATTATGACGTTCGTCGCGGCGGCGTTCGGTTTTTTCGGCGGTAAATATTATATCGGGCGAAACTGGCTATGGTTTATGACGGTTGCCGCCGGGCAATGGTTCGTATATGCAGCTTCGAATTATAAGATATATGGTGACGTGAACAATCGTTTTTCTTTTTTTCTTTTTTTGTCGCTGTTCCTTGCTCAATTTTTGTTTAACAACGTATTCTGGCTTTTTATGCTGCTCGCTTCACCAGCGGGCAATATCTCCAAAAAACTTAAATTCAAATCTTCCCTGGCGGGATATTGTGACGTATTTTTCACGGCGGTCGCTATTGTCGTTTATTGTTTCCTGGGCGAACCGGCTTTTACGTTAGCCTTCGTCAGCGATTACGGATGTTTTATCGCATTCGCCGGCGGGCTCGTTTTTTTGATGAACGTAAAAAAGTTATATCCGTTTAATCAGGACGAGGTGCCTGTAAAATATAAGTTGAAATCGGCCTCGGGGTTCCTGATTATTCTGGGCATGTTTTTAATAGCTTACGCCGTTTTTAATACCAACGGTATTTTCAGCGCGTCTATTCTGCTGATTGTATTTTACATGGTTTTTTTCGTTCTGCACGTGCTGTTCGAATATCTTAACATGGAGATTATTTTTGTATCGACTTACTGGGTGAAGGGATTGACGTTAAGTATAATTACAATGTGTGCGTTCGGCTTTTTCTCCGCTTTCATTGTATATTCAATCAACGATTATATAGTCGAGCTTCCTCTGGTGGAAAGAATGAATGAAATTAAGACCCTCTCTTGTTACGGCGCTTCGCAGGACCCCGATGCCGTTCCCATAGAGAATGTAGAACCGGACGTGAACTTGAAAAACATTATACTTGACTGGTTATACTATGATTATCGAAGCGAACTCGGAAAAATTATTAGACCTTATCTTCAAGCGGCATTTTGCGCGATAATCCTATTTCTGATGTTCAAATACGAAAGAAAAATTTTAGTCTATTATGCGGTTTATAGTATTTTGTTTTTTATTATCTTGTTTTATGCGGATATGTATGTCGATGGGCTCCTGCAGGAAAAATTTTATAAAACATCGATAACGGTGAAGCACGGAGGTACGCTGAATTGAAATTTGACTCGAAATCCATTATTTTATCATTATTTTCGATATTCTTATTTATTGTTATTACGGCCGGCCAGGCCGCCGCAGATATGTTAGATCCGTCTCCGCCGTTCCAAATCCGTGGTATCAGTCACGAACTTCTTCTCGCCGGCGTTCTGACGCTGATGCTGGTAACATGCGCCGCAGCGGAAATAAATTCCATAATGAAAAAATTACGTGAAAAGACACGTGACGATTCGTTCGATTCCGACTCGAAAAACGATAAGGGCGAATGAACAGATAAATTAGACTTTTTAAACGATAATGGCGAATACCGCGTGATATATTAAAATTATGACGCTCACGAAACAGCAGATGAAATCGGGTTTGAACATGATATAAACCTGGAGCGCGAGCGCGGCGAATAAAGCTAAACCATTGAAAACAATCAGAAAATATGAAGCAAATAACAATAACAGGCTTAAAATCAATACTTCAAAAAATTCATTTTCGGGATAAAATCGTTTAAACATTAAAGCGATAAAAACAAGCGCCGGCGATATTATTCCGAACGGCGATATATTAATGTGCCTTTTCCAATCGCCGTAAGTGACATAACCTGATATAGCCAGACCTATGAATGAGGCTGAAAGCGAGATCAGCACGAGCAGAGAAATTATTCGGGTCTCGCTATTGAAAAAATCGACATAAAACTTCACTTTTTTAAAATACATTGAACTGGCGGGTTCCAGCTTCAAATCTTCGCCGCAGTCGAGCAGCTGATTGCTGAAATTCAGTGACGTGTAAATGATAATTTCAGGCGTGCCGTCATGAAAAAAATTAAATACGTTCTCGATCATTCTTGCGCCGCGCAGAGTAAGATAGTCTTTCGGGAAAATTTTATTGCCCGTGGTCTGATGAAGGTACATTACGTTGTATGTTGGGTAAGGGCACAAATTTCGAACTTTAAATTTTCGATATCTGTGAACACGGTCTAAATGATTAAGATCGAGCATAATTTTTTTCCAGTCATTGATTAAACTTATATCTTCGATATTTTTATCGTCATACTCGAAGTTATAATTGCTGGCTTCGAACGGACTTAGCGTTATCAGCCGCACATTGACGCTTCTGTTTTTTTCATCGGACAGGTGTTTGAGCGGGATGATCAGGCCTGGAGATCGGAATTCGACGAATATTATAGGCATGGTAGTTTTCGTGCATTTTATCGAGACAAAACAATTGCCGGGTTTGCAGTAAGGCGCGAACATCGCCGGATCGAATCGCCATCCAGCGATATCGCCGGTATTTTTTTCGTTGGTAAGTAGTTTTTGCTTGAATTCACTTGTGTCTCGGCATTCGAAAATATTTATAATGGATTCGGGGCTTTTATTGTAATGTGGCATGAAAATTCTAAATTCTTTATTTAAGCTATTTATGTTCAAACATTCGTCGGCTTCTTTTAATGACCATCTCAGCTCATCAGTAAGTGAAGTGGTGCGGTAAAGATATGGTATAGTAGCGGAAAAAAATAAATCCATAGCCAGTTGCCATGACTGTAAGATAAGAAAATTAGCGGGATAATAGAAAGGCTTAGTCGAACTATCGAATAATTCGACGATGCCATAAGCGGGATCGATTAAGGAAGCCCGGACTTCTTCGGACGAACGAGTAAGCGGTATGATATAATAAAACACCTCGTCAGTTCCGACAGCGTCGAGTTTAATGAATTTATCGGAATTATAAAAAGCATGCCTTTGAAAATCATTTTGCAGATGTTGCTGATATCTTGAACTGTATAACGCTTTACGTGCCGCACTGATGCCGGAGAAATACAACTCGCGGGCCGCGGATGCGTAAAACGTGTTTTTCGACCAGGCGCTTATGATCATTTTCTGTACCCCGTCGCGGTGGTCGGCGATTACAAAATCGGTATATGTGAGTTTTCGGGCATCTTCGGCGCCGCCGGGTCCGCGCACGAGTATGCCGAATGCGAAGGCGGGCGAATCGGAAAATATTATGATCAGAATGACGAAATATAAATAGAGTTTTTTTAAAAACATGGTTTCGTCCTATGCGGGCAGATCTTACTAATGCACGAAGCCGGCTTAATGTTGCAGGAAAAAATTATAGCATATTTCAAGATGAATTGCAATGAAACTGAGTTATAAATTATTTATTCGGACTCGAAGTCAAGTTAAATCGAATATAAATTGATACTTAAAAATATTGCATAAATTTTGAAAATGATTTATAATAATATCATTAGCTTCAACTATCGTAATTAGATAAATATCATCGAATTTAAGGAGTTTCGTATCTTAAAATTGATGTCCGTATTATCAATTTTTGTCGTTTTCGATATGATTCGTCCGCGTTACTGTTTTGCGGATATCATTCAGTATAACTCTTTTGAGACGTTCGGCAATTATTTTTTAGTGATAGGTTTCTGGCTGGTACTTTTCAATATATTGCTGGCCTTTATCAAGTTGCATAAAATCAAAATGTCCATGCCGCCAGACGGTTCAGACGCCGAAAATCATAATGTGCGCCCGTTCGAATCCGGACATTCGAAAGAAAAATAAATTTTATTTTTCTGCGTTTTCATTATTTGCGGATTTATTACAACCGCTGAGATCAAGGCGAAGGTCCGCTCAAAATCTTCTATAATGATTATTTGCTTGGAGCTCCCGGAAGGGCCGGAATGATCGCAATATACCCTTTGTCTTCTTGGCTATAGAATAGCTTAATTGGATAGCGCTTATATGAAAGTTGATTAACCCTTGCGCCGGCCACAAACCATAATTTTGACTTGCAATCAAGCCATTATTGCAGCGCAGACGCGCGCATGCGCTCGTCTGCAAAAGAAAAAAAAGAAATAGAAATAGAAAGAAATAAAAAAAATAGCGAAGAAACGCGAAAAGGGAATAACCGTATTAGATTAAAGTTCCGGCAGAAAAGGTGGCACTTCACAATAATAAAGCGTCAGGCTAATTCGGGGTTGGAAGGGATTATAAGGGAAGGGAGGGGCCGTGGCACCTCGCCTTCCCTTATCGAAAAAGACCGAAATATTAATAATTATGCGCATGAAGCCGGTGAAATGAAAGGGATTTTTTATAAAAGGCGAGTATGGACTTTAAGTTACGTTTGCTTATATATTTATTTATAGCGTTGCTTTTTGTATTGCAGATAAGGTTCGGTTTGTTTTACAGGCCGGAGTTCAGGCCGCGCACGTTAGTTGAAATAGAGCGATCGGCCGGCGACCTTTCGGCGCTGGACAAAAAAGCGAGGCGCGCATATTCGCCGGGCGCAATGTTCGAACCTATCGAGTATGAAAAGCTAAACGGCTCGTCATGGCTTAAGTCGCATTACGAGCCCGGCCAGACTTTCGACGAATTCGCCGGCAGCTATGGCGGCGCGGATGAAAAGCGCGGCAAGTTGTATATACTTCCGCTCGGCGAGTTCACATCCGAGGCTATGCTTATAATGGATAAACTAAAGCTTTACTGTTCGATATTTTTTAATATGCCGTGTGAAATTATGAAGCCCGCCGATTTCAAGTTCAGATCGAGAATAAATTCTCATACGGGCAAGCCGCAGTTTCTGACTGGCGACATAATCAAGGCGATGAAGAAACTGCTGCCCGGCGACGCGTATGCGATGCTGGCGCTTACCATGACCGATCTTTATCCGGCCTCTTCATGGAACTTCGTTTTCGGCCAGGCGTCGCTTACCGGGCGCGTGGGGGTTTACAGTCTGGCGCGTTACGACCCCGAATTTTTCGGCAGGAAGCGCGGGGCGGATTATCGGCAAATATTTCTCGAAAGAAGCTTGAAGGTGATGGCGCATGAGACCGGCCATATGTTTTATATGTACCATTGCGTTTTTTATAAATGTCTCATGAACGGTTCGAACAGTCTTGTTGAAACCGATATGACGCCGATGTTTTTATGTCCGGCCTGTCTAAGAAAGCTGGGTCACGCGGTTAAATTCGATCCGGCCGCGCGTTACGGCAGGATGCTCGAATTTTTCGAATCGAACGGGCTGTCGACGAACGCGGTATGGCTGAAAAAGAGAATCGAATATATAAATAAATCGGAATAAAAAACCGGCGTGTAAGGTTACGCGCCGGTTTAGAAAATTTTATGAACCGATAATGGGTTCGGGATTTATTTATTTTACTTCTTATCTATTCTGTAAACGTGGAAGCTTTCGTACATGAACGAGCGGTCGATCGCGAAGAGTTCGGCCGCTAGTTCGGGTTCAGAGATCAATATTTTAGAATTTTTCTCGTCGAGGTTACGCGGCCTGGCAAGCGTATAGCGGTAGCAGAGGCGGGAGCCGGGTTTTGCCAGATCGATGAATTCGCGCATCACGTTGTTGAACAGGTCGTCTTCCATCCATTCGAATATATTGGACATATTGAATTTATTGAAGCTGTCGGGGCCGAATTTCTTGAGCACGTCGGTAGATATGCCGTGGAACACTTCTATTTTATCGATATTGTTTTTGAGCTTATCGAAATTTTCCTTTAGAAGGTAAGGCGGCAGGCATTTATGCGAGAGGAATTTACCGAGGAGTATCAGCGAGAAGAAGTAATTGGTGCGGTTATCGATATTTCTCATAGCGCGGTCGACTTTTCTATTGAGGTTTTTATCGAATTCCTTTTCATCGACGTGCCTGAAGGAATGGGCGCCTTTTACAAGGCTTAATATAGATCTGTTCAAAAACAGCCAGTTAAGAAAATGCCAGCGTCCGAAATCGATATTATCGTAGATTTTGCGTTGAATGCCGACGTCGGGGCAGAAGAAAATTTTCTCGATGGCCGGTTATTTCGAGCCGTACAGGAACATGAGAATTTTGCGGTATATTTTGAAGAATTTTTCGACCTTGCCGCACATTATGAGTCCTGATTTAATGATATCGCGGTTATCGTCCCAGAAATTTTTAGCTTCTGCCGAAAGCAGGTGTCTTAATTTATCGTATAATTCGAGGCGGTATTCCGGGCTGTATTTTGAGGGTCTGTTATAAAATTCGACGCCCAGGGCCTCTAAAAAATCGTCATAACCGAATGATTTAACGGCGGCGATCTTATATTCGAGAAGATAGTTTTGCGTGGGATTGCCGTCGATCGAAACGACCTTCTGCGGGCCTTCGACGAGAAGATTGAGCGAGTTGCAGCCGCCGGAGGTTATGGATAATACGGAGTCGTCCGGTTTTATCATCAGAGAGCGCCTGTTGAGTTCGGGGTCTTCCCATACATTGCTGTAAACGATGGCATGTTTGAACATATTATCTCCTTTATATGATCTTTTGATTGTTGTTATTGATTTAAATTTTAATATAAATATTAAAAATTCCTAATATTCACTGTGCACTATGCACTGTACATTATTGTTTTATTCGTCCTGTTCGACGGTTATTTCTATTTTAGGTATTTTCCTGTCGATTCTGAAGGTATCGGAGAGGTAACCTATCATTGAAGGCAGCAGGAACAATTCTCCGAGGAACGCGAAGATCATGGTAAGTGCGATCAGCAGGCCGAAGTACATGACCGATTTAATGCTGGCGAGTCCCAATACTGAAAAGCCGAGGCATAAAATGAGGGAAGTGACTATAACGGCCGGGCCTTCGTCGCTGAGGCATTCCTTGATAGCCTCGATAGGCTTCATTCCGCGTCCAAGGTAAATGTAATAGTGGAACAATTCATGTATGGTATCGTCCACCGCGATACCGAGGGTGATGGAAGCAATGGTGACGGTGGCGATATCCAGGCGTATATCGAAAATTCCCATAAAGCCGAGGGTCATGATAACCGGTATGACGTTCGGGCCGAGTCCCCACAGCAGGGCGGAGAATCGCATGAATAAAAGTCCGATCACGATGAATATATATACGAGGGCGGTGCCGAAGCTGACGGCCTGGCTCCATGTAATATATTCTAATAGTCTCACGTAAAGCGGGACATAGCCGCCGAATTGAATTTCGGCGTTGCTGCCGGCGAAATTTTTAGCGAGAACGGCGCTGACTCTGTCTTCTATTTTTTTCATATTAGCCGCGCTAACCATGGGGATTCTGATTGTAAGGCGCGCTTCGCTGTATTTTTTATCGACCATGTAAACCAGGTCGTTGTCCGGGTCGCTTTCGTAGATCATCATAAGCTGGCTGATCTGGAGTTTATTATCGGATATGCGGTAGGATTCTTCTTTCCCGTCGGTCCACACCTGGTTGAGGCGCATTATCACATCGGTTATCGAAGCGCATTTAGAAGCGTCGGGAAGCGATTCGATTTCTTTTTGCGAGTTGACGAGCCGGTTTAAAAAGTCGGGTTCGAGAATTCCGTCGTTACGTTTAGTTTTAAGTCTTACTTCGAGGGGCAGGTAGTTGCCGTATGATTTTTCGATGAAATCGCTGTCGGTTCTGACCGGATTTGAGGGAAGCAGGAAGCCCATGGAATATGTGTCCACGTCGAGAAATTTGACTCCGTAGCAGCTGACGGCTATA
>JAKPTH010000322.1 GCA_029571125.1 bacterium | reverse complement strand
GAATCCAGAAATACCGTGCTGGAAATGTTTCCGACGCGCGGGTCGATGGAAAAATTCTGCGTGTGGTAAAGAAGGGTGTTAGTGAGAATAACTTCCGTAGAAGACTGCTCGCTGTCGATATAATTGGTGGCGCTGGCCTTGAACGTGTAATTGGAATAGACGGGCACGGTCAGCTGATAGGAGCCGTCGTAGGAAGTAGTGGCTGTTTTGGTGTAGGGGATGCCGTTGATGGATGCCTGGACCAGAGCGCCGGAAATGTAATAATCGCTCAATCCGGGAATCGAAGACACTTTATCGCCCACTATCTTATCTTTTACTCTTCCTTTTATGGTCATAGTTTTAAGCGTAACGTAAATTACGCCAAGATCTATGGTTTGTCCGGCCGTTACTAACGCGTTGCGGCTGACTTCTTCGAACATTTTGAGATTAGTGCCTGTCACCGCATGTTTGATTTTAAGATTGTAAGAGCCGCCGGGGATATTTTCCATCGTGAATTCGCCGTTGACCTGCGATACTGTTGCGGTTACGGGCGCGGCGAGGCCGGATATGGTAATTTCGGCCTGTATTGGTTCGGTGAAAAGGGACGACTTGATGGGGAAGCCGGTAATCGAGTCATAGACCGTTCCGCGGATCTTTCCTACGTTAGGCGTGAGCGGAATATTTTGGATTTTAAGCGGGGTGGTTTCGTTATTTACGGATATGCTCACGTCGTCGCGGTTTTGATAGCGCGGAGCGCCGTTGACGGTTACTGTGTCGCTTATGCCGAGAGTGTAGTTGGAAGCGGTGTTGACGGGTATGGCGTTGAATACGTAAACGCCCGAGTTGTCGGTATCGGCTTCGTATGACGTTCCCTGTATTTTCACTTTAATGCCTGAAATTCCAGCATTTGTTACCGAATCGATTATTTTACCGTAAACAAGTCTCGACGCTTTGGATAATTCTATGTCGGGCGCGTTGGCGATAGCGCTTTCGGCTGGAGCTTCGCACTGTTTAGTGGCGACTCCGTAGCCTAAAGCCGAGCCGTCGCCTACTATGGTGTACTGCGAAACGCCGCCGTTATTGGCGAGCACTTCGTTAAACATATAGCCGCCGGTGGAATCGGTGGTCGTGGTTAAATTGGAGAAACCAAGTATTTTTACGCTGACTCCCGCGATGCCCTGTTTGGGATCGGGCGTGTTTAAGTCAACGATGCGGCCCGTCAATTTGCCGGCAGGCTTATATAAGCCTATGTATACGTTCGAAAGATTACCGTTCACCGGAAGAGTGACTGTTTTAGCAGAATCCTTGTAATTGGTTTTTGTGGCGGTGATGCTGAGCGTACCGAAGTTCAGTCCGGTGAGTATGAAATTACCGAGCGCGTCGGTCGGCGTGGAAGTGGTCGCACCGGACTGACTAACCGAGACTACCGCGCCTGAAACGAGCGGTTCGTTGTCGAATGCGCCGTTTTTATTGAGGTCTTCGTAAACGACTCCGGAGACGTTACCTTTTGTCTGTGCGAGCTCTATATTGAAAGTTTGAAAACCTTTTATGACCGAATAAGATTCGGTATATGAGCTATAGTTGGCGTTGGCTCCGGTGCCCGAATTGGATACTATGGAAATATTAGATATTGGAAGGTTTTTAAGCGAATACGCTCCGTCGCTTTTGGATATATCGGAGCCTAATTCGCCGCCGGGCGTGCTTCCGCTTGAGCCTGCGCTGGCTATTACGCTGATGCCGGAAAGCGGGGTATCTCCGCCGGCGCCGCTCTGATATCCTTTGGTGCCGTTAGTTTCAAGATATACGAAACCGGTTACGGTGCCGAAATCTTTTTTCAACTGGATAGTAAGAGGGCCTATAGTCTGTCCGTTGTATGTCAGCGTGATGCCGTTTTTAACTTCCGTGGCGTATTCGTTCGCTGA
>JAKPTH010000320.1 GCA_029571125.1 bacterium | reverse complement strand
TGCCGTTATTAAAAAAGTAAAACTTATTATAACACGTTGATAATATCGGAAAGATTTTATGAAAAATTAATTTAAGGAAGAAAAAATAAAAAGAAATAATGTTTTA
Source organism: bacterium (assembly GCA_029571125.1). Taxonomy (GTDB): domain Bacteria; phylum Muiribacteriota; class UBA9980; order UBA9980; family UBA9980; genus UBA9980. The sequence continues at coordinate 2,581 of JAKPTH010000320.1, read as the reverse complement.
TGGATTCGATGGGATGATGAGATATAGTGAAATCTATTTAAGGTTTTTATTGACTATTTCAGACTGCATTTTCATATTCAGGGCTATCATGGATTCGATGACTTTGATGGCTTTTTCACGCGAGGGCTCGTTGATGCCGATCGAAAGATTTTTTCTGAATATAAAGTATTGGGCGTCGGTCATAAATTTGAGAAGTTTTAATTCTTTTTTATGAACTGCGGCCGCATTTTTTAGCTCTTCGAGCGACAGCTGGGTATCTTTATGATTCTGGTTACGAAAGTTATTTTTAATTTTAATTCTCCCCTTAATTTGCCGCGAAATAATACCGATAATTTTATTATTAACGAAAAAAATTAAAATAAACGGAGGAATTTATAATGCAATGTCCACTGTGCAATCAATCCATGGTAAAAAGCGCCGATCGCAGCATGAAAAACAGCCATAACTCTTTAAAATGCACTAATTGCATGTTTATAATCTATTACCGCGGCATCAGCGGTTTAGACGCGAGCATGTAGACACAGTAAAAAAACAGATGGAACATTAATATTATATTTATATCACACATTACCGTTAAAACGCCAGAAAAATTTTAAAATTATGAAAAACAAATTTCAGGCAAAAGGTTTTAAAGTATTTTCGCTTCTGGCCGCGATGGTTTTAACGGCTCTGGGCCTGGCGGCCTGCAGCGGAAACTATCTTAACGACGAAAAGACGCTTGCACATATAAGGATAACCCCAGATAAGCCGGACGTGACGGCCGGAGGAAAGCTTAACTTCAGCGCTTCCGGCCTTGACGAAAAAGGCGGGACTATGATAATTTCGCCGTTATGGGAAGCGCACGACGGCCGTATCGATTCGGAAGGGGTTTATATAGCGCCGAATTATGCCACGGTGGACAGGGTTTCAGCTTTCGTAGGCTCGAAACTGGCCACGGCCGTCGTAAACGTTAAAACATATCCGGAAGCTAAAACTATTAAGATCTATCCCGAATTAAAATATCTTTCCTGCGGCCAGAAGCAAAAATTCAGGGCCGCGGGTTTCAACGCTTTCGGCGAGGAAGTTCCGGTAAGCGTCCGCTGGGAAAGCCGTAACGGCGTGATAACTGCGGACGGCGAGTACAGCGCGCCACTTCATCCTACGGCCGACGCGATAGGCGCCAAAACGCTTTCAGCCACCGGCGCTCTTCCGGTTGAGATCAAGCCCCGCGAAGCTTATAAAATTTTTATATCGCCCGCTAAGGCGAGCGTAAAAGCGCTCGGCGTAGCAAAATTTTCCGCCTCCGCTTTCGATATCTACAACAACCGTATCGAAGACGACTTAGGTTTCCGTTTTACTGCCGTGAAAGGCAAAATAACGGACGACGGATATTATTTCGCGCCTAATATGATCGGGACGGACGAAATCGGCGTATCTTATAATTACATAAGAGACAGCGCTTCGGTCGAATTGGTTGAATAAGGAATTAAAAAATCGGATTAATTTGTAATTTGGTTTTCTGCCATGGGCGCGGGAATGGCGCCCGTTTCTTTTTTTTCGCCTTTTATTATATAATAAAAACCGGCCAGCGTTCCCGCTAAAAATATAGCAAGAAGTATTATCACCCATATAAGCATTTTCACGTCTTTATCCACGATAAGCTCGTTAAATTTTCCGCCTACCGTCATATCCGATATGAGGTTGAATATACCTTTTTTATCGGATATTTCCATTATGGCGTCGCCCATCATGACGTAAACGAAGGTGCCGGGAATGATGCCGAAGAAAGTGGACCAGAAAAAGGAGCCGAAAGGTATTTTAGAAGTGCCGCATATGTAATTTATGGCTTCGTAATGGGTTATGGGGCAGATTCTGGCTAAAAATATAAGCCAGAAGTTGTTGCGTTTGGTAAAATCGAGCATCGCCATTAATTTGTTTTGCTTATTTGCCGTCGTGGCTTCGAAATAATCGGCCGTGGAATAGTAAGCCAGGTAATAGCCGAGGACTCCGGCCGTAGTGGAGCCTATCATGGCGAAGACGGTTCCCCAGAGAAGGCCGAAAAGAGCTCCGCCCACCGCGGTGAGTATGAGACGGGGGGCGCCTATTATAGGCAGCAGAGTCATTCCCACGATATATACTATGGGCGCGAGAGTTTCGTACGATTCTACGAAATGTCTTATTTTATCGCGCGTCAGATATTTGTCCATGCCCGTGAAGTAAGCCAGCAAAGGCAAGCCTATGGCGATTAGAACGAATATGATAGTCTTGATCTTGTCTTTTTTCATTTTATCCATAATAATGCGTATTATACATTACGGCGATAATTAAATCAAGCAAATTTAATTATTTATCAAAATAATATTATTTTAAGTTAATTTTTCTTTATACGTTTTGTGAATTGACTTTTTTCACTTCTTAATGATATAATTCAAAAACGTTACGATATTCGTAGTTTTTGAAATTACGCCAGTCCGGCCTTGATCGAGAGAATATTACTTATGAAAAAGCTTAAAATAGCCCTTTGCGCCGTGAATACGCGCTACAGCCAGAACGCAGCCGCGCTTTATTATTTGAGCGGCTATCTTTATAAGCATCTGGATTC
>JAKPTH010000312.1 GCA_029571125.1 bacterium | reverse complement strand
TTTTTTTCTCTTTGTTGAGCACTTTTTCGCGCAGCTGTTTTTCCTTGAGTTTATCCTCCCTTTCTTTCACGTCAATGAGCGCGACTTCGTAGCCTTTTTCAACAAAAGTCCCTTCCGGCACGATCTTATTTATTTTACCGGAAAAGCTGACGGAAACGTTAGTTTTATTTGAAGGCGCAAGTTCGCCCATTTCTTTTATGAAATCGGCAATGCCGCTTCTGGACGCCGTATGGAATTCGCTCAGAACCCTGTTCCGAGAGGCGTTTTCTCCGTTCGAGACTATTTTATCGCCGCGCGCGAGCCCGGAAATCACTTCGATATTGAAAAGATCGTAAACGCCGGTCACGATTTTTTTTAATTCTCCTCTGGCGTCAATAACGCAATTTCCGTTTACAAGCGCGGCGCGTGGAATGAAAAGCGCGTCTTTTTTCACGCCGGTAAGAATTCTCGCGTTAACCGAGACGCCCGGCTTTAAGTCCAGATTTTTAGCGTCGCCGTTGATTTTCGCCTTAACGAGTATATTGCAAACCCTGTTGGCGTCGCTTTCGGAAATAGAAGCCACGTTTGCTATATCGTAAATTTCCGCTTTCAGGATTTTAGCCGGATCGGAAGTGAGGTTGAATTCGACCGCCTGGCCGATCTTGACTTTAGAGATGTCGACCTCGTTGATCCTGAAATGAACGTCCATGGAGTTAAGCGAGGCTACGCTCATAAAAGACCAGCCCTGCCATACGTTAATCCCGATTTTCACTTTTTCGCGTTCGCCTTCGGTTATCCATGTTTTTCCATAAATTACGATGCCGTCGATAGGCGCCTTGATAGACACGGCGTCGATGATCGTCTGAATGCGGCTGATGCTTTTATTTATATTTGAAAGCCTGTTTTTAAGTCCTTTTTTTATTGCCGCCCTGGTGGAAAAAGATACTTCGTAAGCTTTTTGGGCAAGCTCCACTGAAAGCGAATCGCTTTTTATTTCCGTTTCCTTTTCGGCAAGCTGTTTGACATCGGCGCCGCGAAGGACTTTCGCTAGATTTAGCGCGACAGCGTCGCAGCTTTTTTTCTTGGCGAATATCTGCTGTTTGAGATCGTTTATTTCCGTTTGCGAGATAAAGCCTCTGGATTTGAGAATTTCTTTTTCACCGAGTTCGGTCTCGAGATTTTTAATTTCGATCTGAGCGTTGGCCAGCTCGTATTCGAGTTCGATTTTACGGTCGTAGTCGAGTCCGTATTTGAGCTGCCGGTAAACGACCTTGTTCTTGTCCATGTTGATGGCCTCGTAAAGGCTGCGGTTGCGTTTTTCGATAACCTTCTGCTCGTGCTCGTCCTCTTTGACGAGCGAGTCGATATCGATCATGCGTTTGTTCAGCACGAGGTCTTCGAGCATATCTTTTAATTCGGTAGTCTCGAGTTTAGCTATCAGCTCGCCTTTTTTAACGTAATCGCCTTCGGGCCTCAAATATTCGATGATTCCTGAATGGAGCGCTGAAATTTCGGCTTTTTCGCGCGATTCTATAACGCCGTGCAGTTCGAGATAAGTTTTAAGCTCCCCGGGTTCGAGGGTATAGTAGCCGTTTCCGTTCGTCACGCTTACCTGAGAGCAGGCGAAGATAAAAGCGAACGGAACCAGGGCCGCAAAAAAGGCCGCGAGTTTTAAATACGATAAACGGTCAAATTTTTGTTTCAACGGTATCAAGTCCTTTTTCGGGTATAAGAACGCCGAATTCATCGAAATCGTTTAAAAAGTAGTAATAGTTTTCGTCTTCGCCTGCCATTATAAATCCGCCGGCGGCGGGCCTGATTTCTTTATCGCGTCCGGCCTGTTCGAGCGGGAGTTTCCTAACGTTTTTAAGATCGACGGTTTGGCTTAGCGGAGATGCTATTTGAATTACTCCGCTATCGGCGAAATCTTTAGGAATCCTGGCCGCGTTTTTGAATGCGCGGCATATTATGCTTACGTCGGCCGACATATTCGGCAGCAGCTTTATTTCGGAAGTATCATTGAAATAAATCGTGACGTCGAATTCCTTAGGCCCTTTGGGGTCGCGTTCGTCCTTGAGTTTAGCGAGCTTCGAAACTGATTTGACGAAACCGTTTAAAATTTTCGCGGGTTCGCAGCTGAGCGATATTTTCGCACCCGAGCCTTCGCCGAATTCGTCGATGTACTTTTCGTTGACTTTGACTATTATTTTCATATTTTTGAGATCGACGATCTTCAGTATATCCAGGCCGGACCACACTTCCATACCGACGCGCGTTTTGCCAATCCAGCTGTTGGAGTACAGCAGCGTTCCGGAAATCGGCGCTTTGACCTGCGCTTTATCAATCATGGATTGCGCCTGCTGCACTTTATGTTTTTTTTCGTTTATATTGAGTTCTTTCTTTTCTTCTTCTATGGTATTGAGTTTGGCCGAGGTTTCGTGCTCTTTTGCCGTAAGTTTGCGATCGAAAGATAGTTTCAGCACGCCGGTTTCGTTTTTCTTTACTTCTTCGGCCAGCGGGAGTTCGTTGAGCATTTCCAGCTTGTTATAGTTCTGTTCGAGTTCCAGGATGTTGCGCTGGTAATCGAGCTCCAGTTCGCCGAACTGGAATGAGCTTAAAAATCCTTTCTTAAGGAGCTCCTCCTGTGATTTTAGCTTCGACTGAAAATTATCGATAAAAGCGCGGTTTTTTTCGATGCCGATCTGGCTGACGGCCACTTCGATGGTATCCGCGCCTTTTTTTATTTCGCCTAGTTTAAAAATGCTTACCTCGTACTGCAGATCTTTTTTTGCCAGCTCCACTTTTTTGCTCATGCCTTCGAGTTCGTTCTGCATCCTGAAATCTTCGAGTTCGCTTTCGGAATTGCTTAACTCTGTCATGGCGCGGTTTAAGTTTTCTTCTATGGCGCTGGTATTAAGAGAGCATATGACCTCGCCCGACTCGACTATGCTTCCTTCCGGAGCTAGTTTTTCTATGCGCGCCCCCCAGATTCCGTCGGGTACCGAAACGCCGAGTTCATTTATGCATTCGAGTTTTCCATAAGTCTTAAGCGTTATGTCGCATGGCGCTTTTTTGACCGGGTAGATTCTATATTCGTAAGGCATAGCGGATACGGCAGGCTTGGACGAAATCAAGTAAGACAATATTTTTTCAGGATACATCGAGCAGCCTGCAGCGAGCAGCAGCATAAAAGCGGCAGCGGCGTACGCCCATCTTTTTTTTCCTTTTAATGAAGTCATAAAAATCCTTATACAACGTCCGAATTTATTTTACAGGTCTTTGCCCATGGCGAAATAAAATTTATGGCACGCCAGTTTATGTTGAATTATAAGCGAAACTACGCTGCGTTTTGCGCCGGTAAGCTTATCCTGGGCGTCGCGCAGGTCTATGTTGGATATGAGTCCTTTTTGAAAGCTCAGCCTGGAAAATTCGAAGTTTTCATAGGCCTGGCGAAGGCTTTTTGAAGCTATTTCATAAGCTTTTTCGATATACTCGATCTTTCTGAGGGCGTCGCGCTGTTCTATAACGACGCCAGTTTCCAGTTCGTCGAGCGCTATCTTTTTAAGCTCGTAATTGTTGCGTTCGACCCATTCGGACACGGCGTTTTCCTGGCGGCCCATATTGAAGCGGTATGTGAGAGATGAGCTGAAATCGGATTCGCGCGCGGCGTTTTCATATTCAGTTTTCATTATGTTCAGGTTCAGGCGGGGCGCCGCGTGCTTTTTAGCCTTCATGTATTTGATATGCGCCATACGGAGCGAAACTTTTTCCGCTTCGACGTCTTCCCTGACGCATTTTTTATCTTTATTGGAGAGTATGCTTTCGATTTCGGAAGTGGCCATCTGTTCGAATGAGATGTTATAGCGGAGGCTGTTTTCGTAATTTTCAGGCGAAGCCGGTTTGAAGCCGATAAGGTCGAAGAACTGTTCCTTCTGCGTCTGTATGTTTTGTTCCTGCTGCAGCAGTGCGTTCTGGGCGCTGGCAAGGTTCACTTCGGCGTTGAGATAATCTATTTTATTGGCGAGTCCGAGCTCGTATTTGGATCTTGCATAATCGAGCATTTCACGCCAGCGGTCGCAGGAGCTGCTTAAGACTTTAAATTCTTCGACCGCCAGGACCAGATCGTAGAACTGACGTATGACGCGCAATTTGAAATTTTCGCGCGCGGTGACGTATCCGAGCAGTTCGCGGTTGCATGAAAGGCGGGCGAGGGTGAGGTCGCTGTTATCCAGGCGCCTTAAATCGAGGGACATCGAATAATTTACGCTCGAATCGTTATTGAGTTTTGAATTGTCTTTTTTCGAGACGGAAAGGCTGACCAGATCGGCCACTTTCTGGCTGAGCGAGTAATTGTAGTTGTGATCGTTGTCTATGGAAACGGAGAAATTCGGTTTATAAGCTATTTCATCTATTAAAAGAGAGTTTTCGGTGTTTTTAATGTTGAGCCCGATTTTTTTTATATCTCGCGATCCGCTGAGAGCGAAGCTCATTATTTTTTCGTAATCTATGGCGCCTTCGGAAACGAGCACTTCCGGGGTCATCTGCGCCGCGTAAATTTCGGAGCTCGCTCCCGCGTCGCCGATCGCGGAAACCAGTGAATCTTCGAGGCTGTCATCTTCGAAGTCCACGAAAAAAGAAATTTCGGCCGTATCGGGCGGCTTCGAGCGGACTGCTTCGTCGTCGGCGCTTCCGACGGGCTTTTTGACCTCGCCGGGCCCGGCGGACTGAGCCGAAAGGACACCGGCCGTTAAGAGAAGCGATAAAATAAAAGTTAAAATAAAGGGTGAACTTTTAAATAAGCCGTGCAGATAATTTTTCATTCTGATAAACGTGCTCCTTGGAAAAAATTAAACTCAAAACAAAAAAACGCCCTTAAGACGTCCTGAAAAAACAATTTTTAAAAAACTTTATGGAAAATGACGGAAATAAAAACTATATCCTTGACTATTGACGAATCATAATGTAACATATTGATGGATTGTTTGTCAACAGTCAAACCATTATTATTTTATGATGACAAAAAGTTAATTAAGTCAAAAATTAAGGGGATGGTGAAATCCGATGCAGAGCGCGGTTAAAAAGTTAAGGCTGGTCATAGACAATATAGATTCGCTGATAATAAAACTTCTAAACAAGCGCCTTAAAACATCCGCCGGCATACAAAAAATAAAAAGCGCCAGTCTGCCGTTTTCACCTTCGCGCGAAAAGCAGATTTTAGCAAAATGCCCCGCCGGAGAAATTTTTTCGATATACCTGGCCGTGCTAATGAATTCGAGAAAATTCGCCAAAAACATAAAGTGGTATTATATTTCAGGCGCCGATAAAAAATCCGACGAAAAAGCCATGGCGCTTTTTTCAAAAATATTCGGTTCCGGCATCTCGCCTTCCGTTCTCGGCGGCGAAAAAAATCTCAAAGAAGCTCTCGCCGGAAAGGCGGTAATAATTTCCCCGCGCGGCGACTTAAGCGGCGCCGCCGAATGCGGTTATAAAATGAAACTTTACAAATATTGCGATTATAAAATAAAGAACAGACCGGTTTTCTCTTTTTATTCCACCATAGAACCTGCTTTTGAAAGCGATCTCGACGCCGTAATCGACATCAAATAAGCCGACGAGACGCGGCCCGGCTAATTGCAGACCGCAAAAGGATCAGTCCTTGAAGTAAAGCAGCACTTTCACGTTTTTCAGAAGGTAAGCGAACCTGGAATTTTCTACGCTGAGCGTCAGTATGTTAGCGCCGGCTTTAGAAAGGTTGGTTATATCGTATTCTGTAGAATCGAGCTTATTGCCGAGCTTTACGGAGTCGTAGTTGACCTTGCTTTCGTTGAGTTCTATCAAAAGAGGCGCTGTCGAGAGAAAGCGATCTTTTTTTACGAGCCTGTGATTAAGTATAAGTTTAACTTTTTTTGG
>JAKPTH010000308.1 GCA_029571125.1 bacterium | reverse complement strand
AAGGCGTTTAAGTCCGTTATAAGTTCAGCGGGCGGGCATGTGGCTCATTAATCTTACAAGCGGCGGCGGGCCGCCGGAAGAAACCGGCACGAATTTTCCGGCGGCGTTCACGCAAAGCTGATTATAAGCGATACCGGAAAGGCTCTTTTCGGCGGAAGCCGAAACTATATACTTATTTTCTTTTTTTTCGATCAATAAGTAGTCGGCGCGCTTCGTAAACGGGTCGGGATAAAGGTTTCTCAAATATCCCTTTTTTCGGGTTAATTCTGAAATATCGGCGGGCCATTTTTTTTCCTCGAGATTGAACCTTAAAAGCGCCATATTGTACTCTACGAGATACGCTTTAAGCAGTTCTTCTTTTGCGCCTCTGACGGCCGTTTCGGAATTTAAAGCTAGCCTATGCGCCATAATGGCCGCGGCCATTAAAAAAATTATTACGATTATAACGACCCCGCCGCGAGGACTGCGCAACCTGGAGCTTAACGCATCGCGCGGGATTCGAATATTGTCATAAATTTTCATATTTTACCTTTTCCATGCTTTCTCCGCGGGCGCCTGATTTGATGTCGTAAACGTCTTTTTTTTGCATGGACGACGGGATTATAATCCAGGTATCGTTTTTTTCTGTTACCGGATCGAGCGGAAGTGCCATGATATACTTTTTGTCCACGAGCTCCTGAAGGCTTTCGGGATATCTTTCATGGTCTTTATAAAATCTGGCTATAGTGTCGCGCACGCCGCGAAGGTTGCTTTTTAGAACGCTTTCCTTGGTTTTTCTTGCGCTTTCGCCTATCAGCGGCTGGCTCGCCGCGAATAAAATGCTTATAATTATAACCACCGCAAGCACTTCTATAAGCGTGAAAGCTCCGGTTTTTCGAAGCGCGGAAAACTTATTAACTGTAAACGCATCCAAAATAAAAGCCATATGATCGTCCTCGCATTTTTTATTCTAACGCCAGTGCTTAAAAAAAATACCTTACAGCCTGGCGTCCCTGATTATGATTTTTAACTTCTTCCACTCGAATTCGATTTCCTTAAAAATTACCATGGCTTCTTCTATGTCGAGTTTTTCGACCATTTCAAGATCCGCCGCAAGCCTCGCGAGCCTGTTAAAGCACATATTCAATGACGCGCCTTTAAGCGAGTGGGCGATCTGGGAAATTTCAAGGGCGTCCTTGCGGCCGAAGCCGGCAGAAAGCTTTTGCATGGATTCGCCGAATTTGTTCAAAGACATTTCCAGCAGCTTTTCAAACAATAATTTATCGTTATCCACTCTATGCATAAATTCGTCTGCGTCAAAACTCAAGCATTCTGAAGCTTCGGTTTTTATTTTACCTGCGCAAATATTTTCAGAACCGGCCGCGAGGTATTTTTCGAGTACCCGGCGAAGCTGCTCGGGATTTATCGGCTTCGTTAAAAAATCGTTCATGCCAGCCGCAAGGCATTTTTCTTTTTCTTCTTTGAGCGCGCCGGCCGTCAGCGCTATTATAGGCACGCTCCCCGAGGCGTTCTTTTCGCCTGCCCGAATCTGCCTGGCGGCTTCGATTCCGTCCATAACGGGCATCTGAATATCCATGAGTATAAAATCCGCCCGCCTGCCCGCGAAAGCTTCGACCACTTCTTTTCCGTTCTGGGTTTCGATGATTTCAACGCCGGGTATATACCTTTTTATCATCGTTTTGACCAGCAGCATATTTATATGCGAATCCTCGGCCAGGATTATAAGCGGCGGCCGTTCCGCGGCGGAAACTATTATTTTAGAAGATAAATCAAGCTGCCTGTTGAGATATTCGTTAAAGCCTGAACCGCTATGGATATTTTTAAGATAATAAAACAGTTCGGCGGATTTGACCGGCTTTACCAGATTGAACCTGACTCCTAGTTTTTTGCACCTGTCGGCGATGTCCGGATCGTCCGACGAACTGTGCAAAAGAATCACCGGCTGCCTGTCTGAAGACAAGTTTAATTTTTCACGAATCATTCCTATGGTTTCAAGGCCGTCAAGTTCCGGCATATGATAATCGACTATAATGACGTCAAAACGCTCCTGAGAAGATATTATTTCAAGAGCCTCGCGCCCGCCTGCGCAGCCGCAAAACCCGACGTTCCAGCTTTTAAGAATATGCTCGAGAATCGTTCTGTTGTTGTAGTTGTCATCGACGACAAGGACCCTTTTAACGTCTTCGAGGCTTTTAACGTTTTGCTTTTCCGCATATCCGTATTCGGTTTCCAATGAAAAAAAGAAAACGGATCCGCGTCCCGGCTCGCTTAGCAGCTCTATTTTACCGCCCATCTTTTCGACGAGAAGATTTGAAATTATAAGGCCCAGACCTGTGCCGCC